>CAYHEI010000146.1:0-7193 GCA_964355385.1 uncultured bacterium
GCTGGGCTTCGGCGTCACCGTCGTCCCGCCGGTGCTGCTGAAGGGCGAACCGGTCTCCAGCACCCGCATCCGCAAGCTGCTCGCCGTGGGCGACCTCGGCGAAGCCGCCCGCCAGCTCGGCCGGCCGTTCGCGCTGGCCGGCCGCCGCGTTGCGGGACGGCGTCTCGGGCGCAAGCTCGGCTTCCCCACGATCAACCTGGTGCCCCGCAACGAGATGCTCCCCCGCAACGGCGTCTACGCCGTGCGTCTCCCCGCGCTCCGGCTGGGCGGCGTCGCCAACCTGGGGCTGCGGCCCACCGTCGAATGGACGACCGTCGCGCCGCGGCTGGAGGTCCACGCCTTCGGCCGGGTGCCGTCCCGCCTGCCCGCGCGCCTCGACGTCGAGTTCATCCGCTTCCTGCGACCCGAGCTGAAGTTCGCGTCCGTCGAGCTCCTGCGCCGCCGGATCGTCCGCGACGCCGCCCTCGCCCGCCGCGTGCTCTCGTCCCGATACTGACCTCCGCCGGTTCTCGCCCGCTCGCCGAACCGGACCCGGCGCGGGACAATGGATCGCGGTTGGACTTACGTGACCCCTACGCCAACTCCAATGACTTCCTGCGACGTCGCGATCTCGACCTTACCCCACGACCTTCGTGGAGACGCCCTCTGCCTCGGCCGCGCGAGCAAGATCGTGATCGCCCGACACAAATGTGCTGCCCGGAACGGCGAGGCAGCATGCCAGTTGAACGGCATCGAGAACGCGGAGGCCCTTGTCGGCGTGCCGGTCGAGCAGCGCCAAGGCCCGATCGCTGACCACGGCATCGAGAGCAACCACGTCCGCCCCCGGCAGGAAGGACGAACGAAACTGCTCCCTCAGCCGGTCGCTCTGGGCGGCGGGTAACCGCCCTTCACGGGTCTTCCGGCGGATCGCAGAAACGAACTCGTGTGGCGCCAGCGCCCCCACGGTGACCCTGCCTCCCGCGCGGACCAGCTCGGCGACCACTTCGGACCCGGGCTCCGGATCGAACAACTTGACGAGCGCGCTCGTATCGAGGAAGAGGGCCATCAGCCCTCTTCGCGCCTCATGCGGATGATCTCGTCGGAAAGACCGAGATCAAGACTCTTCAGATCGCCGCGGAGATCACGCAGACGATCGAGCGCGGGTCCCCAGTTGTAGGGCTTCTCTCGGACCTCGGCGACGGCAGAAGAGACCGTCACCTCAAGCTCGACGTCACCTTCCGGGACCTCAGGCGGCAGCGCGATCTCCACGCGGTGATCCTTCGGAACAAATGCCTTGATCTTCAGCGGTCCCATGACCCTACTCTAACGTCCACGGCAAGCGAACACCAACACCGACTTTCCCGGGCAAGTGAATCACAGGCCGAAGCCTTCGCCGCACAGGGCCATGAGGTCGTCATGGAGGCGTTGAACCGCCGCCGGACCGGCGGCCAGCAACGCCTGGACATCGAGGGCGCGGGCCGTCCCGAGCAGGCAGGGGGCCCATTCGACCGGAATGTTGGGAGAAACCTCGAGCGCTCCCAATAGCTCGCGGGCGCGCATGAGACTTGAGGAGGCCTCGGGGCTGCCGCCCCGTGTCAAGAGGTTGGCGGCACGGAGCACCTCCGACGCGACCATACCGACCTGCATGTGCGGCGGAAAGCTCCTCATCCGTTCGATGCTCGTATGCTTGTGCAGTCTCATGTCGGCCCTACGAATTGCTCGACCAAGGCCCGCGTGCGCTCGCGCACCGGAACCGACTGGATCTCCTGCCCGCGGTTTCCCGCCGCGGGGCGGATATTGATCAGGGCAACGTATTCCAGGCGATCATTCAACGGCCGGCCGGGATAGTAATTGGCACCCCACACGTCCTGCTGAGACGAGCCCTCGTGGAGCAGCAGCTTCTCGCCGTCCGCGTGGAACTCCCCCCCGACCGTCAGCAGTCCCCGCTTCGCGTCCACGACGAGCTTGAACATATCACCGAAGTACTCCGCGGTCAGCGTCTCGATCTCGGAGGCGGCGAGGCGTTGCGTGACGATTCGCGGCTGTCCGTCCATGAGGGCATTATAGGCCGCGGCGCTCGGCGAGGATCATGAGCAGCGGGCCACGGCGGGAGACGTTCAAGAAGTAGAGGGCGTGCAGGACGGCGGACAAGAGCGCGAATCCCAGTCCGAAGCGGCCGATCACGTGCGCGCGCCCGCGGGGCAGATGGGACTGGATCAGCTCGAAGAGGCTGTAGAACGGCCGGCCCCACTCCACGACCCGGACCGGCTCGACACCGGCGCTACGGAGCAAGGATTCCAGCCCGTTGCGGGTGTAGCGCCGGACGTGTCCCAGCTCGGCCTCGTGGGGCGCCATCGTCCCCTGCATCGTCGAGACCAAGACCCAGCGTTTCGACATGGCGGCGAGATTCCGGACCGCCGCGGCGTCACCCGCGAGATGCTCGACCACCTGGAAGCACGTCACGAGGTCGAACGTCTCCGGCAACCGCGCCTGCTCGATGTCCAGGACGCGGTACTCCCCCGGACACCGCGCCGCGGCCGCTTCGAGCGCGCGCGGCGAGAGATCCGTTCCCACGAGGCGGGCGCCGGGCCGGAGCCGGGCCAGGAGCGCAAGGTGCTGGCCCGCGCCGCAGCCCACGTCCAGCGCGGAATCGTACGGCAGCGACGAGAGGAGCCGGGCGGCGATCCGGCGGTGCCAGCGGTGGAACGGGCCCCGCTCTTGCAGGTCGCCCCAGGCCTCCGTCCAGCGGGCGTCGTAGAACGCCGCCGGACGGGACGGCTCGGTCACTTCCCTCCCATCCGCAGCCGAAGTATCAGAAAGAGATGGCGCAAACCGTCGCGCACCACATGCAGATGCGGCGGCCGACCCCGCTCGTCGGGCCGGTACCGGATGGGGACCTCGACGACCCGCAGCCGGGCGCGCACCGCCTTCGCCAGCATCTCGCTGGCGAACTCCATGCCCGTGGAGCGCATCCGCAGCGAGCGGTACGCTCCCTTGGTGAACATCCGCATCCCGCACTGAGAATCGCTGACCCGCGCGCCGAAACACAGGAAGAGCATGAGGTTGAAGAACGGGGTCCCCAGCCGGCGATGCGTCCAGGGCATCGCGCCGGGCAGGATCGTCCCCTTGAGCCGCGTGCCCTGCGCGAGGTCCGCCCCCCGCCGCATCGCACGCACGAACGCGGGCAGGCCGGCGAGATCGTAGCTGCGGTCGCAATCGGCCATCAGCACCCACCCGCCCCGCGCCGCGGCGATGCCGCCCTGCAGGGCCGCCCCGTACCCGCGCCGCCGAACCGGGACCACCCGGGCGCCCGCCCGGCGGGCCAGGCTCCGCGAGCCGTCCGTCGAACCGTTGTCGGCGATCACCACCTCGCCCCGCACCCGGGCAGCCCGCAGCGCGCCGCGCGCCTCCCGGACGCACTTCGCCACGGTGCGGGCCTCGTTCAGGCACGGCATGACCACGGAAACCGCGAGGGCGGGACGGCGGGAGGGCATCCGAGCCATTATGGCATCAGTCTTGAAACGAGGCAGGGGGTTGGGGTAAGGTAGGAAGCGCGATGGCCGAGACGCAGACGAACCCCCAGGCCCAGGCCGAGCCGGACTTCACGTGGCGCTGGCATCTCAAGGTGCTTTCGATCATCTACGCCGTACTGGCCGTGTTCTACACCGTCATGCTGGCCTATCTCGCCGAGCCCGACTTCAAGTGGAGCAGCCAGGCGTTCAATCTCGCCGTGCTCTACGCGCTCCCGGCGGTGCTCTGGGGGATCCGGATGTATCTGCTGAACCGCGAAAAGCAGCTCAAGGGGTAGTCCGCTCAGCAGCTTCCGTCCGCCGCCGGCCCCGTCCCCGCGTCCAGCCAGGATCCCGACTCCGGATTGCCCACGCATCCGCTGATGTAGCCGCCCGACCGGTCGATCAGCGCGTCCCAGCCGGACCAGAGATGAAAGAGCCCGAACACGCCGCCGAGCGGCCACAGCGGCGAGAACCACACGAGATACGGGAGCGCGCCGACGACCAGGTGCGTCACGATCTTCGGCGTCTTGTTCTTGTTGATCAGCTGCCCGATGCCGGGCACGATGAACGACACGATCCCCGCGATGGCCGACCGCTCGGACACGCCCTTGCCGCCGTAGAGGATGTCGTTCGGGTTCTTGGGGCTCTTCTTGTCGAAGATCTGCTCCTCGGCGCGCGCCGTCCCGGGAACCAGGACCGGGCCCGCCATCGCCGCCGCCACGACCACCGCCAGTACGAACCGGATAGTGCGTCTCACGTGTGTCCTCCTGCCGATTGGATTCTCCCGAGCACTCACCACGGTCATCATAAGGCGAATCCGCGCCGGTCGTAACCCGGCAAACTTCCTAGCGCCGGGGTCGGCATCGCCTAGCACCACGCGACGATTGCCTAGGCGGGAGTGTGCTATCTTGTTGAAACGATGACCATCGTGGCGGCGGTGCTCGCGGCGGGACGCGGGGAACGGATGCGCATCGACACCCCCAAGCCCCTCTTTCCGATGCTGGGCCGGCCCATGATCTCGTGCGCGCTCGCGGCGCTGCGCGGCGCGGGCGTCGCCCGGCCCGTCGTCATCACCAGCCCGGCGCTCCGGCCCCTGCTGACGCGCGCGCTGGGGCAGGGCGTCCGCTTCGCCGTCCAGCCGCAGCCGCTCGGCACCGGTGACGCCGTGTCGCGCGTCCGCGCACTGGCGGCGGGCGCGGATGTTCTCGTCGTCATCAACGCGGACTCCCCGCTCTTCGAGCCGGCCCATGTCCGGGCGCTCCTGGACGCGCATCTCCACCGCAAGGCCGCCGTCTCGTTCGCCACCGCGGTCGTGGACGATCCGGCGGGGCTGGGGCGCGTGCTGCGCGACCCCTCCGGCCAGGTCGCCAACATCATGGAGCACGCCGAGGCGTCCGAGGAGGTCCGCCGCATCCGGGAGATCAACGCGGGGCTCTACGTATTCGACGCGCCCGCCATCTTCGATCTCCTCGCCGCGGTCAAGCCCGTCGGCCCGAAGAAGGAGCGCTACCTCACGCGTGCCGTCGAGCTGGCCATCGCCCGCGGGCTGGCCGTCGCCACGGTGAGCGTGCCGCCCGAAGCCTCCCTGGGCGTCAACACCCTGGCCGAGGCCGCCGTCGCCCGCGCCGTGCTGCAATCCCGCAAGCTGGCCGCGCTCATGACGGGAGGAGTGATCGTGGACGACCCCGCCTCGGTGAGCGTGGACCTGGACGCCTTCGCCGGCCCGGGCACCCGCCTGCTGCCCGGCACGTCGCTCGGCGGATCGACCCGCGTGGGGCGCGAGTGTGTCCTGGGTCCCGACGCGCACCTGGCCGACGCGGTGCTGGGCGACCGCGTGGTCGTCCGCTCCTCGTACGTGACGGGCAGCCGCCTCGAGGACGGCGTGGAGATCGGCCCCTACGCCCACGTCCGCCCCGGCCGCCGCGTCCGCCGGGGCGCGCACGTCGGCACCCACGCCGAGATCGTCCGCACCGACCTGGGCGAGGGCGTCCGCATGCATCATTTCAGCTACCTCGGCGACGCCGTCGTCGGCGCGGGGACCAACATCGGCGCGGGCGCTATAAGCGCCAATTTCGACGGCCGCACCAAGCATCCCACCGTCATCGGGCGGGGCGCGTTCATCGGCTCGGGCTCGGTGCTCGTGGCCCCCGCCCGCGGCGGCGAGCGGGCCGTCGTCGGCGCGGGCGCGGTCGTGCCGGCGCGGCGCACCGTTCGTTCCCACAGCGTCGTGGTGGGCGTCCCGGCGCGGGCGATCCGGATGGGAAGGCCCGGCCGTGCCGAATGACGTGAAGATCTTCACCGGCAACGGCAACCCCGTCCTCGCGCGGGAAATCTGCGACTATCGCGGCCTGCCGCTGGGCGAGATCGAGGTCGGCCGGTTCGGCAAGGACGAGATCAGCGTCAAGATCAACGAGAACGTGCGCGGCACGGACGTCTTCCTGATCCAGTCCACCTGCCCGCCCGCCAACGACCACTGGATGGAGCTGCTCATCATGATCGACGCCATGCGCCGCGCCTCCGCGCGCCGCATCACCGCCGTCATCCCCTACTACGCCTACGCCCGGCAGGACCGCAAGGACCAGCCGCGCGTACCCATCACCGCCAAGCTCGTCGCCAACCTGCTCGAGGCGGCGGGGGCGGATCGGATCCTGGCCATGGACCTGCACGCCGACCAGATCCAGGGCTTCTTCGACATCCCGCTCGACCACCTCATGGCCTTGCCGGTCTTCGTTGACTACATCAAGCGCAAGCGGATGAAGGACGTCGTCGTCGCCTCCGCCGACGTCGGCGGCAGCAAGGACGCCGGCCAGTTCGCGGCGAAGCTCGGCGTCCCCCTCGCCATCGTGGACAAGCGCCGCAAGGGCCCCACCGACACCGAGGTCATGAACGTGATCGGCGACGTCGAGGGCAAGACCGTCGTGATTCCCGACGACATCCTGGCGGCCGGGAGCACGCTGGCCGAGGCGGCCCGGGCCCTCAAGGACCGCGGCGCGGCCGCGATCTATGCCTGCGTGACGCACCCCATCTTTTCGGGGCCCGCCCCCGAGCGCCTCAAGGACTCGGGCATCAAGGAAGTCATCGTCACGAACACGATTCCGCTGAACGAGAACGCGCGGGCGATGAAGGAGCCGGCGGTCACGGTGCTGTCCGTCGCCCAGCTCTTCGGCGAAGCCATCCGCCGCATCCACGAGGAAGCGTCGATCAGCGCGTTGTTCCGCTGACACTCGCGGCAACGGTGGTAAGATTCTGAAGTGACAGAGAACATCGGCTTTCGATGGCGTCGCATTCAAGATCTTCCCGCCGACTGGGTGACCCTCGAGCGAAAGGAGCTCGCGACGCTCCTCCTCGTATGGAAGGACTCACTGGCCAGACTGTCCCAGGAAGCCGTTCGCAGATTCAACACACGACTCCAGCGCGAGTGGGCCATCGAAACGGGAATCATCGAGCGCATCTACACGCTCGACCGCGGTACGACGGAAGCCCTGATCGAACAGGGGATCGAATCCGCCTTGATGGGCCCGGGCTCGACAGACCGCGATCCGAAACTTGTGGCGAACATCATCGGCGATCAGCAAGAGGCCGTCGCGTGGTTATTCGACGTCGTCACTGGGAAGCGGCCGTTTGGACTCGGCTTCATCAAGGAACTCCATGCCCTCATGACCCGGCACCAGGACGTCTCCGAAGCGCGAAACACGTTCGGAA
>CAYHEI010000147.1:0-7185 GCA_964355385.1 uncultured bacterium
GAAGCCGTGAAGAAAGACCCGAAGCGGCCGTAGTCGCGCGTGGAGTACGTCATCGGCCGGGGATTGGACGGGTGGTCGATGTGCAGGACGGTGTACGACCGGCCGCGCGCGTCGAAGCAACAGGCCGCCCACGAGCAGTCTTCCCACAGGTCGTCGCCCGTGCCCCGCGCGGACGCCGGACGAAGATACGCCGCGTCCTTGCGGTCCGCGACCTCCTGGGCGGCTCGGAACTGGAATCCGGCGTGCTGCGCGTCGCCCCCCAACCCGACCGGGCCCGCCGCAGCCTCGAGCGCGAATACGAAATCCAGCACCCACTCCCCCTCGCGGGCGCGCCACGTCGTCACTTCCCGCGTCTCGCGCACCACGGCCGCGCCGGATTGATCCGTCCACTCGTTGACGGCCGCCTCGCGCGCCACGACCGGGCCGGCCAGCTCGCGGGCGGGCACGTAGTTCCGGTGGCGCAACGCGACGTCGGGACAGTGCCAGAAGTCGTAGTGCTTGCCGCCCGCCTCCACGTCCCGCCAGCCGATGAACAGGCCGCGATGATGGGAGTAAAAGCCTCCTGGTCCTTTCGTAATGAAATCTCTTCGATCTTCTTTGGTTCCAAAGAGAGCATGAAAGACCTTCGACGTTTCCTCGTGGCGGGCGGGATCGTACGCGGTGACATGCCGCCAGACCGGCCGGCCGGCGTAGAGCAGGTCGCGATACCCGGTCCCTTCGTCGTAGTGGAAGCCGGTCCCCGATCCCGCTGACGCGCCGGCCAGGGTGAGCACGTACGAGACGCGGTAGCCCGCGGCGAGGCGCGCCTCGACCCAGAAGGCCTCGATCGCAGCCGGCGCGCCATCCGCGCCGAGGACGAATTCCGCCTGGATCGCGCGGCGCGCGGAGGGCTCCCCCGCCGGCTCCAGCGTCGCGGTCACGAACGGGTGGAGCTGTCGGGCCTCGTCGGCCGAAAAATGCTCCCGCACGCCGAGCCGCACCGCGACCGGGGCGTCGCGCCGCTCGGCCGGCCCGGCGTCGATCGTCACCATGAAGCGCAGACCCTTGGCCGCGCACGGCGCCGACAGGAGCGCGAGGGCGAGCAGGAAGGCGCCGGACATGGCACTTAGTATAGTCTCCGCATCCGCGGCCGGCACCTTCCGGTTGCGGGCGGCCGCAGGGGATGGGAGGATGGCCCATGCGGTCACGGACATGATCGAGGGACCCCGGCCGGTCAGACCGTCCGAGTACCCCAGCCTCCTCAAGCTCGTCAACGACCTCCTGCTCGACCCGAGCGACACGCGGGGCCTGGAGGAGATGTACCCCGCGCACATGGGGCCCTCGAACCTCGCGAATCTCTGGGTCATGGTCGAGGACAAGCGCGTCGTGTCGCACGTCGGCGTCAGCAAGTGCGCGTTGTCGATCCTGGACGTCCGCGTGCCGGTCGTGCTGATGGGGTCGGTCGCGACCGACCGGAAGTACCGGGGGCTGGGGCTCGCCTCGCGCATGCTCGACCATGTCCGCCGCCGCCACGACCGGGAGGGCTTCGACCTCTACATGATCTCCGGCGACCGCGATCTCTACCGCCGCATGGGCGCCGCGCGCGCCGGCTGCCTGATCCGCTACGTCCTCAAGCCGGCGGCCCTCGCGCCCTTCGCGCATCCGGACGTGTCCGTCCGGCCCGCCGCGCCCGGCGACATGCGCACCGTCGCGACGCTCCACCGCCGAGAACGGCTCCGGGTCGTCCGCTCGCCGGAGGACTTCCGGCGGGTCTTTCGCACGGGCTGGGCGGGCCTGACGCCGGTGCGCATCTTCGTGGCCGAGGCGGCGGGCGCGGTGACCGCCTATTTCGTCATGGGCGTCACGAGGAAGCTGGGCGGCCCCCCGGCGGGCGGGCGGCTGGCCGTCACCGAGGCGGCGGGCTCCCGCCCGGACCTGCTCGCGGCGCTGCACGACGCGTGCAAGAAGTGGAATAAGCGCCGCGTGGAACTTTCCGTCTCCCCGACCGACCGCGACATGCTCGCGCTGCTCTCGGGCCGCCACTTGTCCGAGCTGCGCGTGCCCGTGTACAACTCGACGGCGCTGATCAATTTCCCGCGGCTGGTACACCGTCTGCGCCCGCTCTTGGCCGCGCGCGCCGGCCCGCCCGCCCGGGGCATCGTCGGCACGGAGCATCTCGGGCGCATGGAGTTGCGCCTCGGCGGCCGCCGGCTCGCCTGCGCCCCGGAGCGGATGGTGCGCCTGCTCTTCGGCGAGCCCCACCGCGACCGCCCGCCGGGGCTCCACGCGGGCGGCACGCTCGGCCGCGTCGTCCGGGCCGCCTTCCCCGTCCCGCTCGCCAATCCCGGCATCAACTATGTCTGATGCGGCCCCCCGTGGCTGACGTCCGCAGGCCCGTCACGCTCGTCGTCGCGGGGGCCGGGGGCCGGGGCACGGGCTACGCCTCGTTCGCCCTGAGCCGCCCCCGGGAAGCGAAGATCGTGGGCGTCGCGGAGCCGCGCGCGTTCTTTCGCGAGCGCGTCGCGCGCGATCACCGGCTCGAACCCGCCGCCGTGTTCGCGGACTGGCGGGCGCTCGCCGCCCGCCCGCGCCTCGCGGACGCGGCGATCGTGGCGACGATGGACCGCGACCATGCCGGACCGGCCGTCGCGCTCGCCCGCAAGGGCTACCATCTGTTACTCGAGAAGCCGATGGCCCCCACGGAGGCGGAGTGCCGGCGCATCGTGGCCGCCGTGAAACGCGCCCGGGTCATCCTGGCCGTCTGCCACGTCATGCGCTACACCCGCTACACCCGGGCGCTGAAGGCCGCGATCGCCGCGGGCCGCATCGGCGACGTGGTCTCGCTGCAGCATCTCGAGCCCGTCGGGTACTGGCACATGGCCCACTCCTTCGTGCGCGGGAACTGGCGCAATGAGCGGCTCTCGTCGTTCATGCTGCTCTCGAAGTCCTGCCACGACCTGGACTGGATCCGGCACATCATGGGCGCGCGCTGCCTGCGGGTGTCGTCGTTCGGCTCGCTCAAACACTTCCGCAAGGCGGAGCGCCCCCGCGGCGCGGGCCGACGCTGCGTCGCCTGCCGGATCGAGCAGTCCTGCCCCTGGTCCGCCAAGCGCCTGTACCTGGGCATGGCGAAGCGGAAGCAGCACTGGTGGCCCCTCGATGTCATCACCCAGGACTTTTCACTCGGGGGCGTCACGAAGGCGCTGCGCGCGGGGCCGTACGGCCGGTGCGTCTGGGGATCCGACAACGACGTGGTGGATCACCAGGTCGTCAACATGGAGTTCGCAGGGCGGCGCGCCGCTTCGTTCACCATGACCGGCTTCACCCGGATGCGCGACCGTGAAACGCACGTCTTCGGCACCCGGGGCGAGCTGACCGGCGACGGGCGGTGGATCCGGATCTACGACTTCCTCACGCAGCAGACCGACGCCATCGACACCGAAGCGAAAGACGCCTCGCTCCTCGGCGGCCACGGCGGCGGCGACTTGGGGCTGATGGAAAGCTTCGTCAAGGCGGTGGCCCGGCGCGATCAAACCCTCATCCTATCCGGCCCCGCCGAGACCCTCGAAACCCATCTCACCGTTTTCGCCGCCGAGCGCGCCCGCCGCCGCGGCACCGTGGAGGCCGTCAGGATCTAGCCCGCATTATTCACAAACCTTTCGGTTTGAGAATAATACGCCTGACAGAACGGAAGATCCGTTCTGTCAGGCTTCGACGCGGTGCTGCGCACCTTGCTCAGGGCTAGCCCTGAGCGAGGCCCCGCCGGGGCCGAGTCGAAGCCCTTTGGGGCGGATTGTTCATGAAGCACGAAGTGGTTCATGAATAATCCGGGCTAGGGCTTTTACCTCGGCCCGGCGGGAAGTCCGGCCACGCCGACCCGGATCCGGTAGAGACCCGTGCGCGCGGTGACGTACAGCGTCTTCCGGTCCTTGCCGCCGAATGCGCAGTTCGCGGGCTGCTCGGGGAAGCGTACGACGCCCCGCCGCGCGCCCGCCGGATCGAACACCTCCACGCCCTCCGCGCTCGTGCACCAGACGTTTCCCTCGACGTCCACCTTCATCCCGTCGGGCGACGTGATCGTGGCGAACGCGCGGGGCGGCTTCGTGGACCCGTCCTGCGCCACCTCGAACGCGCGGATCACGCCGCCCTCCGTGTCGTTCACGTAGAGCGTGCGCTCGTCCGGCGAGAACGCGAGGCCGTTGGGCATCTTGAACTCCGAGGAAACGAGCAGCGGCCCTTCGACGGTGCTCGGGGCCGGCCCCCCGGGGGGGGGGTGGCCCTCTACACCCCCCCCCACCCCCCGCCGCCCCCGCCCCGGGGGGGGGGGGGCCCCCCCGGCCGGGGGGGGGGGGGCCGCCGGGCCGCCGCCCGCGGGGACGCGGTACACGCCCGAGAACTCCAGCTCGCGGGCCTGCGGCTCGACGCCGTACGGAGGATCCGTGAAGTAGATCGTGCCGTCGGAACGCACGACCGCGTCGTTCGGGCTGTTGAGCCGCTTTCCCCGGAACCGGTCCGCCACCATGGACCCGGAGCCGTCCGGCGCGATGCGGCTGACGCGGCGGTTGGCGTGCTCGCACACGATCAGGCGGCCCGCGGCGTCCAGCGTCAGCCCGTTGGACCGGCCGCTGGGCGAGCGCCACGTGCCGAGGGTCGGCCCGCCCGGCCACTCCGCCCACCGGACGATCCGGTCGGCGGGAATGTCGCTGAACAGCAGCTCCTGGCGCGCCGCGTTCCAGAGGGGCCCCTCGGTGAACCCGAAGGCGCCCGCGAGCGGCTCGACCAGCGCGCCGGGCGGGACCAAGCGGTCGAACCGCGCGTCCGCGTCCACCCATGCGGCGGCGAGCAACCCGCCCAGCGCGCACAAGAGTGTCCCGGCGAGTGGGTGATTCCGCATCCGAAGATCAGTCTAGCAGGGGTGGCGCGCCTCCCTCGCGCCGGCCGACGGATTCAATGATCGCAGATGCAGGCGTACTCGGGCAGCTTGCACCCCCGGCACGCCTGCTCGATCAAGACGAAGCGCACGTTCACCGGCTTGCCCTGCCCTCTCACAGAGAGCGTGACCTGGTAGCCTTCCGGCTCGGGGAGGGATTCCGTGCTCGCCCAGTGGATGACCGCCTTCCCGCCCTTCTTCGCCGGCGCCGACGTCCGCGCCAGGGGAATCTTCCGCGTTCCCTCGTTCGGAGCGACGCGCAACGTCGCCTGCTGCCGCCCCATCGCCACCGGCGCCAGCGAGCGATCCAGCAGGAACACGTGAGCCCGGTGTTGCGCGTCCAGGTAGAATTCGTACGTTGCCCCTCCCGCCTCGATGACCCTTCCTCCATGCGGCCCCGCCGTCCGATTCCCGGCGACCGCCGCCGCGCCGAGCAGTCCCGCGACGACCAATCCCGCGGCCATGATGCGCTTCATCGTTCCCTCCTTTCGTTGTGTCGCAATGTCCCTTGTCCGTTCCGCACGCGCGTCCACCCGGACGCGCGAGCCCGCACTGCGCGCCACCACTCCCGAACCTGCTGCCGAGCCTCTCCCGAATCGACCCAGGAATAGAGCAGCGGAAGCAAGAGGAGCGTCAGGAGCGTGGACGACACCAGCCCTCCGATCACGACGGTCGCCAACGGCCGCTGCACCTCCGCCCCGAGGCCGGTCGCGAGCGCCATCGGCACGAAACCCAGGCCCGCGACCAGCGCCGTCATGAGGACGGGCCGCAGCCGGATCATGGCCCCCTCGAGGACCGCTTCGCGCAACGACCGGCCGCGTTCCCGGAGCAGGTTGAACATGCTGACCATGACCAGTCCGTTCAGCACCGCCACGCCGGAGAGCGCGATGAAACCGACCGCGGCGGACACGCTCAACGGAATCCCGCGCAGCGCCAGGGCGAAGATCCCGCCGATCACCGCCAGCGGGATGCCGGCAAATACCATGACCGCCTGCCAGACACGGCCGAACACTCTCAAGACCACGAGGAAGCTGACCGTCAGGACGAGCGGAACTACGATTGCCAAGCGGCGCTGGGCCCGGGCCAGATTCTGGAACTGCCCGCCCCACTGCACGTAGTACCCCTCCGGCAGGACGATCTCCCGGGCGATCCGCTCCCGCGCCTCCCGCACGTACCCCGCCAGGTCCCGGTCGCGCGGGTTGACGAGTACCGCCATCCGGCGCTTCCCGAACTCCCGCGAGATCGTGCTGACCTGCTCGGATTCCTTGATCCGGGCGACGGCGGCGAGCGCGACCGTCCCGCCGGCCGCCCGGACCGGCAGCGCCCGCAACCCCTCGAGCGATTCCCGCTGTTCCTCCGGCAAGCGCACCACGATCGGGACCGGCCGGCCGAATGCGTCGTACAGCACGCCCGCCTCGCGACCGCCCAGCGCCGCCGCCACGGCCTCGTTCACGTCGGCCACGGTCGCCCCCACCCGGCGCAGGGCCTCCCGGTCCGGCTCGATCTGAATCGCCAGCGTGCCGCCCAGCGCGCTGAACTCCACGTCGCCCGCCCCGCGGGTGCGCGCGAGGACGTCACGCACCTGCGTCGTCAGATCCGTCAGCGTGCCCAGGTCCGGGCCGAACACCTTGACCACGATGTCCGCCGTAGCCGCCCCCAGCATCTCGTTGAACCGCATCTGAATCGGCTGGGTGACCAGGTAGTTCTGCCCGAGCATCCGTCCGGCCAGGCTTTTCCGGATCGCCTCCGCCAGCTCGGCCTTGGTCCGGCGACGGCGCCCGCGGGCCTTCGGCCACTCGCCGCGGGGCTTGAGCATGATGAAGGTATCCGAAACGTTGACCCCCATGGGATCAACCGCGATCTCCTGGGTCCCCAGCCGGGCGAAGACATGCGCCACCTCGGGGAACTCGCGGATGATCAGCTCACTGCGCTTCTGCATCGCGAGCGACCGGTCGATGCCGATCGAGTTCGGCCGGAACATCTGCATGAGGATCGATCCCTCGTCGAGCTGCGGCATGAACTCTCCGCCCATCCGGAGGGACACCACCCCGGCGATCACGCCCAATCCGAGCACCCCCGCG
Organism: uncultured bacterium; assembly: GCA_964355385.1. Taxonomy (GTDB): domain Bacteria; phylum Oederibacteriota; class CAKKQC01; order CAKKQC01; family CAKKQC01; genus CAYHEI01. Next base: position 6,991 of record CAYHEI010000147.1, read on the forward strand.
AGGAGTGGCCTGCGGCGCGTCAAACTCCACATCACGACGGACCGGTACCATTGCACGGCCAGCGCCGTCGCCCGGTCCTCCTCCTTTCCGGACTCGCCGGAGAGGAAGAGGGAGCCCAGCACGGGCACGACGGTGAACGCGAGCGCGACAGCGCCGGCCAGCGCGCAGCAGACCGACGCCGCCATCGGCAGGAAC
>CAYHEI010000148.1:0-7183 GCA_964355385.1 uncultured bacterium
GGTTCCGAAGGGGGAGAATAAGAACATCTACTGGGCCCTCAAGGCGCTGTACGGTAATCTCAAGCCCGGCGCGATGGGCCTGCAAGCGCGGGCGTGGCGCCCCGGGGCGCCGGTGAGCGGGGTGTTCGTGAACGGCGACACGATCGTCGTTGCGGCGGTGAATACCGGCGGCCGGGAGATGACGGGCACGGTCCGGCTGGAGCACGCGCCCGCCGGGCTCACGGTGCTCCGGTCCGAGAGCTTCGAGTGGAAGCGCGCCGGCGATGTGACGCAGCGTCGGCCCGACGAGATCATCCCGGGTCCGCGTGCGGTGGAGTTGACGCGGAAGCGCTCCAGTGTGGATCTCCGGTACTCCCTGCCGGCCGACGGCTGGGCGTGCTGGATGCTGTCCGGCAAGCCCGCGACACCCGCCGGCGAGAGGCGGTCGGCCGGCTTCACGGCCTCCGGGCTCGAGAAGATCCGGACGGAGGTCCGCGCGGCGGTGGCGGATGGGAAGATCGCGGGCGCGGTCGGCCTGTTGATCCGGCACGGGAAGGTCGAATTCCTGGAAGGCTTTGGCATGCAGGACCGCGAAGCGAAGCTCCCCATGTCGCCGGACACGATCTTCCACATCGCGTCGCTCACCAAACCCATCACCTCGGTGGCCGCGCTGATCCTCGTCGAAGAGGGCCGGCTCGACCTCGACGCGCCGGTTGCGAAGTACCTGCCGGAATTCCGGGACGCGAAGGTGCTCGAACCGGACGGGTCGGGCTGGAAGGAAGTCCCACCCAGGCGGCCGATGACCATCCGGCACCTCTTCACCCACACGGCCGGGCTTTCCTACGGCTGGTTCGGGCAGGACCGGGTGGACCAGCTCATGGGGGAGCGCGGCGTGGCCAAGGACAACGCGACGATGGCGGACTTCGTCGGCAAGCTCGCGAAGCTGCCGCTCAAGCACCACCCCGGCGAGGTCTGGGAATACAGTTGCGCGACGGACGTGCTGGGGCGGGTCATCGAAGTCGTCTCCGGGACGACGCTCGACGAGTTCCTGCGCACCCGGATCTTCACTCCGCTGGGGATGCCGGACACCTCATTCGGGGTGCCCGCCCGGAAGCGTGGTCGCGTCGCGGCGCTCTACATGGTCGGCAAGGACGGGAAGGCCGAGCGCTCCGAAGACTGGTGGATGGCGAAGGACCCGGCGGAGAAGGTGGCCTACTTCAGCGGCGGCGGCGGGCTCTCCTGCACCGCGCACGACTACGGCGCGTTCCTTCAGATGTTGGTGTCGGGCGGAATGTCCCCCGGTGGACGGATCCTCCAGGCGAAGACCGTGGAACTCATGGGCACCAACCAGGTCGCGGGCGTGAAGTTGTCGGAGCGCACGCCGTGGATCGGCGATCGGGGGTTCGGGCTGGGGCTGACGATCTACACGGCGGCGGGGAAGCGCGGGGTGTGTCGCGGCTGGAACGGCGCGACCGGGACCATCGGCTGGTTCAACACGGAGGAGGACCTGGCCGGCGTCTTCCTGCTCCACATCGGGCCGCACGACTACTCCAACCGGTTCAACGAACTGGCCCACGAGGCGTTGAGCGGGGGATGACCCGGCCGGCGCCGGTGATCCGGCCCCTCCCGGTCCCGCGCGGTGAGCCGGTGGGCGCTGCCATCGTGTTGCAGCTCCCCGTCGTGAGGTAAGATGGTCCGCCGTGGCGCGACGCCGACGCGCGATCCCGAAAGAGGAGAAGAGCCATGGTCAAGAAGATCCTGCTCGGATTGGCGGCGGTCCTCGCCATGCTGGCGGCCTCGTTCCTCATGGGCTGCCGACATGCTACAGTCCGCGATGTGAACGGCAGCGCGGGAGGGGTCCGGACGTACGAGACCGCGTTCCCCCTGGTGGAGTCGCGGCTCTCCGAGGGCGGCCTCTGGATCAACGGCGGAGTGGCGGGGGCGGATCTCTGGGGGGACATCCGGACGACGACCGGGCTGGCGTTCGGAGTCAGCGAGCCGACGAAATACGGCGATCCCACGGCAATCTTATCTGGCGCCTGGGGCGCCGACCAGACGGTCTCGGCCACGGTGCGGATCGTGGACGAGGCGCGCTTCAAGAACGCCTCCTGCCACGAGGTCGAGGTCAGACTGCGCACCTCCATCGACGCCGCCACGCACTCGATCACGGGCTATGAGGCCTACGGCAGCCTGATGGCGAACAATCCCTACCTCCACATCGCGAGCTGGGGCGGCCCGAACGGGGTCTGGGTCAACATGGAGAGCCGTTCCCCGGCCGTCGCGCTCAAGGACGGCGACGTCCTCAAGGCCACGGTGACGGGCACGAATCCCGTCGTCATCACCATGTTCATCAACGGGGTCCAGGTGCTGCAGGTCGAGGACCGGGGGGCGTACACGTTCAGCGACGGGAAGCACTACGGGCCGTGGACGGGCGGCGCGCCCGGCATCGGGTTCTACGACGACGGCGACAACGAGTGGAGCGCGTTCGGGATCTCGGCCTTCTCGGCCACGGCCCGGTAGGCGGGGGAATGGGAACCCTGGTCGAGGAGGGACGGAGATGGGGAAGGTGACGCACAGTGGAGACCCGGCCGAGGCCCCAGCGGGCATGCGCCTTTCCCCCGATGACGCGGAGGAGGTCGTCCTGGCCAAGGCGGCGCAGGTCCGGCCGACGCCTCGGCAGATCGCGTGGCAGCGCGATGAGTTCTCGGCCTTCGTGCATTTCGGGATGAACACCTTCACGAACCGCGAATGGGGGGACGGCGCGGAGGATCCCGCGCTGTTCAACCCCACCGCGTTCGACGCCGGGCAGTGGACCCGCGCGGCGAAGTCGGCCGGCATGACGCGCATGATCCTCACGGCCAAGCACCACGACGGATTCTGCCTGTGGCCCACCCGGTACACGGAGCACTGCGTGCGGAACAGCCCTTGGAGAGGCGGCCGGGGCGACGTCCTGGGCGACTTTGTCGCGGCGTGCCGTGCCGAAGGGCTGCGCTACGGCGTCTACCTTTCGCCGTGGGACCGGCATGAACGGAGCTACGGCGATTCCCCGGCGTACAACCGGTATTTCCTGAACCAGCTCCGCGAGGTCTTGACGGCCTATCCCGGCATGGAAGAGGTCTGGTTCGACGGCGCCTGCGCGGAGGGACCCAATGGCAGGAAGCAGGAGTACGACTGGCGGGCATACTGGCGGCTCATCCGGGAACTCGCGCCCCGCGCGACCATCAGTGTCCGGGGACCGGATGTGCGCTGGTGCGGGAACGAGGCGGGACATGCCCGAGTCAGCGAGTGGAGCGTCATCCCGCTGCCCGGCGACGGACGGGCATGGGAGGTCTCCGACGAGACCCTGGGAGGCTTCCTGCGCGACATCCACGGGGCCGACTTGGGCAGCCGGCAGGCGCTGATGCGGAGTCGCCGGGACGGAGCGGTCCTGGCGTGGTACCCCAGCCAAGTGAACACGTCCATCCGCCCGGGCTGGTTCTACCATGAGAACGAGGATCATTTCGTGCGTCCGCTCGACGAGTTGCTGGGAATCTACTTCGGTTCGGTCGGCGGGAACGGCCAGTTCCTCCTCAACATCCCGCCGGACCGGAGGGGCCTGTTTCATGAACGGGATGTTGCCCGTTTAGCGCAGCTCGGCGGGGTGCTCATGAAGACGTTCGGCCGAAATCTCGCGGGGGGCGCCCGACTGACCGCGGAGGTGACCGGCGGCGCTTCGGCGGGCGGCACGACCTCCCTGCTGGACGGCGATCCCGACACGTGCTGGACCACGACGGACGGCGCGACCACGACCACGATCACCGCGGAATGGCCGGCTCCGGTCCGAGCCAACTGCCTCTCGCTGCAGGAGCACATCGCCTCGGGCCAGCGCGTCGAGGCGTTCGACGTGGAGGTGCTGGCGGAACGGACGTGGAGGCGGGTCGCCGGCGGGACCGTCATCGGCCACAAGCGTCTGATCCGCTTTCCCGACGCCACCATCTCCGGCGTCAGGGTCCATTTCACGCAATTCCGTCTCCGGTCCACCTTGGCGGGCCTCGGCGTGTACCTGGCTCCCGGATGAGAAGAATGCTGTGGACCTGGCTGGTCCTGATTCCCGCCATGCCCTGCGCGGGCGCCGGCACGCTGACGGTGGACGCTGCCAAGGAAGTTCGCACCCTGGACCGGCACCGGCTGCTGGGCAGCAATGTCGCCGGCTGGTACCTCAAGAAGCCCTATGACGACCCCGTGCTGCGGGGTTGGATCAAGGACCTGGGCCCGATCCTGGTGCGGCTGCCCGGCGGCAGTTGGGGCGACGGCACGTTCTGGAACGGCAACGGCGTGCGGCGGGGAGACGACGTGGACTACGGCAAACTGAATCCGAAGCCGTATTCGGATTCGTCGGCCCTCTGGGGCACTTGGAACATCGACTACGCGGACTACGCGCCGGGCTTCCTGGTGGACGTCAAGCCCAACGAGAAGCCCCGGATGTTCTCGACCAAGTGGCACGGCCACGTGGACGTCAAGACGATGCACGACTTCATCCAAGACCTCGGCGACGAGCCGTTCGTCATCGTGAACGCGGGCACGGGGTCGCCCCGCGACGCGGCCGAGTGGGTGCGCTGGGCGAATAGGAAAATGAACTACCACGTCCGGTACTGGGAGGTCGGTAACGAGCAGGGCGGGTCTTGGGAGGCCGGCCACTTTCTGCCGGGCGGACGCGAGCTGGACGGGCCGACGTTCGCTCGCCGGTACGAGGAGTTCGCCCGGGCCATCAAGGCCGTGGACCCGACCGCCAAGGTGGGCTGCATGGACTGGCTGGAGGAGGTGTTGAAGCGGTGCGGCGACCAGGTGGATTTCTATTCCATTCACGCCTACCCCGCCGGGATCAGCACGGGGCCGGGCGCGATGCCCGACGACGAGCTCTTCGCCAAGCTGGACGAGGTCCGGAGGACTACGGAGGAGGCCAGGGCCGTCATCCATAAGGTACGGCCCGACCGGGAGGGGAAGATCGAGATCGATTTCTCCGAGTGGAACATGGGCTGGGCGGATATCCGCGGGGCCCTCTGGCACGCCGGCTGGGTGGGGGAGATGTTCCGGCACGGCGCCGACTTCGCCATGCAGTGGGATGTCTTCGCCATGGTGGCGCAGGCTGAACCCCGGAACGTGCGCCGGAGCATCTACTGGCCGTTCTGGCTCTGGAGCCGGGCGATGGGCGACACGCTGGTGGGGTCGGACCTCAAACACGCGAAGCACGCCGGGGTGTACGCCACCAAGTCGGAGCTGGGCCTTTCCATCATGGTCATCAACCAGTCGGCCCGGGACCAGCTCGACCTCGACGTCACGCTTGAGAGCTTCACCCCCGGTCCGATCGGCCGGGAGGTCCGGTTGACGCCCCGGGAGTTCTTTTGGCTGGAGCGGGAACCCGGCAAGCGGGACTGGGAGAAGAACCCCTCGGCGATCTGGAACACCGGCCCGGCCGTCAGGGCGTTCAAGGCCGGATCGTCCTTCCGTGCCTCGGTCCCTCCGTCGTCGATCGTCGTCTACGCGATTCCCGCCGCCGGGCGGGAGCCCTGGCTCGAGGAAACCAAGGCCGCGGAAGCCCGGACCCCGAACCTGGCGCTGTGGATTCCCCCGGAGGTGTACGCCGGGGACCAGGTCGAGACCTGGGTGTACGCCCGTAACGGCGACGAAGACGCGCCGTATCCGGCTTCGCTGGATGACGGGCGGATCACCTTCGTCGGACCGGTGACGGCCGACCGGAAGCGAGTCGGGCTTTCGCAGGCGGCCGGACGATTCTTCATCAAGGCGGCCCGGCCCGGGCCCGCCACGGTGGAGGTCCGGTCCGGGAAGTGGAAGACGAGCCGGCAGGTGGTCTTCCAGGACTCCGCGCCGAAACCCCGGATCTTCTGGGAGTTCGAGGAACCGGCGCTCCCCGCGTTCCTCCACTCGCAGTGGAAACCGGTTCTTGACGGCAGCATCCGGCCCAACCAGCAGGTCTGCAAGATCAGCCTGGGAGGGGAGATTCCGAACAGCGACCGGCAACGCGAGCTGCTGGTCGTGTCGGAGTTCCCCGGGGAGGACAAGCTCGACCGGAAGAACATCCGGGGAGCCGTGTTCGATCTCCGGCTGTCCCCCGACTTCGAGACCGGCGACCCGGCCGCCTACGTCGAGGCCGTGATGCAGAGCAGCGAGAACTGGTGGATGCCGCTGGGCCGCGTGAAGCTGTCGGACCTCACGCGCGGAGAGTGGAAGACGGAAACGCTTCTCACCGAGGCGCCGGAACACGTGAGGGCCATGGCCAAGGCGTTCAACCTCTGGTTGGTGATCCGCTCGGAGGCGCCCGTGCGCGGCGCGATCTACCTCGACCGCGTCGGGTTGATGGTCCGGTGACGACGTTCCGGAACCCCGTCCTGCCGGGGTTCCACCCCGACCCCAGCGTCTGCCGGGTGGGGCGGGACTTCTATCTCGTCACCAGCAGCTTCGAGTATTTTCCCGGCGTCCCGGTCTTCCACAGCCGTGACCTGATGCACTGGCTCCAGATCGGGCACTGCCTGGACCGGGAGCGCCAGTTGCCGCTCAAGCGGGCAGGGGCTTCCCAGGGCGTGTTCGCGCCCACGATCCGCCATCACGACGGGCTGTTCTACATGACGACGACGAACGTGAGCGGCGGAGGCAACTTCATCGTCACGGCGAAGCAGCCGGCCGGTCCCTGGTCCGACCCGGTCATGGTGAAGCAGGAGGGCATCGACCCATCCCTCCTGTTCGACGAAGACGGGAGCGTCTACTACACGACGTCGCGGGACGGGGCGCTGCAAAGCCGCATCGACGTCAAGTCCGGCGCGCTGCTGACCGACCCGAAGGTGGTGTGGCCCGGCACCGGGGGCCAGTATCCTGAAGCGCCCCATCTCTACCGTCGTGGGGACTGGTACTACCTCATGCTGGCAGAGGGCGGTACGGAGTACGGCCACATGGAGACAATCGCCCGGAGCAGGAGCCCGTGGGGACCGTTTGAGCCCTGCCCGCGTAACCCCATCCTGACGCACCGGAGTATCCGGAGTCCGATTCAGGCCCTGGGACATGCCGACCTCGTCGAAGCCGAGTCGGGCGAGTGGTTCGCGGTGTTCCTCGGGGTCCGCCCGGTGGGGTATCCGCCCCGCTATCACCTGGGGCGCGAGACCTTCAGATCGGAAGAGCACACGTCTGAACTCCAGTCACGAGTGGATATCTC
>CAYHEI010000149.1:0-7140 GCA_964355385.1 uncultured bacterium
GCCCGCCGTCGTTTCCGCGATTGACAGCCCGGAAGTCGAGTGATAGAGTTTCAGAGGGAAAGCGCCATGATTCAGAAATCGGTTCAACTCGGCGGCCAAAGCGACCTGAAAGTCCTGTGGGAGCTCTTCGAGCGCACCGGATCGGTCGAGGTCTATCTGCTCTTCCACGAGGCGAAGAAGAACGCCGCACTGTTCGAGCGCGCGAAGCGCGACGTGGATTCCATGAAGCAGGAGCTCGAGCGCCGCTGACGCGCGCGCGCGGGCGGCGGACGGCGAAGCAGGGATTCGCTCCCTGCTTTTTCCTTTTGTGGGGCGCGGCTGCGCCCGCGTTCGCGCACGGCGTCTGGACGAACATCCCCTCCCCCGCGCCCCGCAGCCCGCTGCACGCGGTCAAGTTCGTCAACCGGGTCGAGGCCTGGGCGGTGGGCGACACCGGGACCGTCCTGAAGCTGAAGGATGGGGAATGGCGGAACGCCACGTCCGGAACGGACGAGCATCTGCTCGGGCTGGCGGTGCTCAGCGCCACCGAGGCCTGGGCGGTCGGCGAGAACGGCACGCTCCTGCACTACGACGGCGTCGCCTGGACGCCTCACCGGGACAGCCGGACGGCCGCGACGCGTTTCCTTCCGCTGCGGGCGGTGGCCTTCCTCAATCCGGGCAACGGCTGGGCCGTCGGCGGCCGGGAGGCCGGGGTCGCCGCCGCGGAGGGCATCGTGCTCCGGTATGACGGCTCCACGTGGACCAGCGCGACCTCGACGTCGGACGCCCTCTACGACCTGGCGCTCGTGTCTTCCGACAACATCCGGTTCTGCGGGGGAAACCGTCGGATCATGCGGTACGACGGCACCTCGTATCGGCTGGAGGCCGGCCCGGTGGCGGACGGCGGGACCTGGCACGCGCTGGCCTTCCCGTTCGCGTCGCAGGGGTGGGCCGTCGGGGACGGCGGATGGATCGCGCGATTCTCCGCGGGGACGTGGTCGGCCGTCACGTCGCCGGTGACGGACAATCTCAAGGGGGTGGTGGTCCTGGCGGACCCCGACACCGGGTACGTCGTGGGCGACGCCGGCGCGCGGCTTCATCTGAACGCGGGGGTGGTGGAGCTGGAAGCCCGGGAGGGTGACGGGCTGGCGGCGGTGGCGCTGGCGAACGGCGTGGACGGGGCCGCCGTGGGGGGCACGACGCTGCCCCGGATGATGATGGTCCGCGCGCTGACCGACCGCACGGATCTCAAGGGCCTGCGGGCCTTTCCCAATCCCTACGATCCCGGCACCGGGCGGCCGTTCACGCTCGACCGGCTGCCGGGCGACGTGACCGGGATCCGGATCACGACGATGCTGGGCGAGACGGTGGCCGAGATCGGGAGCGGCGTGGCATACACATCGGCCGTCGGGGTCGCCACGTGGCCGGGGCGGCTGGCCGACGGCAGCCTGGCGGCTTCGGGTGTCTACAACTATCGGGTCACGGCGCCGGGCGGGGCTGCGTTCCGCGGCGTCTTCCTGGTCGCGCGGCGATGACGGCGCGCGCGCGTTTCCTGGCGGCCGGCCTGTTCGCCTGCATGCCGGCGGCTGCCCGCGCCCAGGCCGGCGCGGAAGGATTTCTCCTGAGCCGCACAGCCGGGGATGCGCGGGCGGCCGCGCTGGGCGGCGCGGCGGACCCGTTGCCCGAGGGGCTGGCGGCGACGGCCGCCAACCCCGCCGGGCTCGCGCTGCGCCGGGAGAAGGCGTTCGCCGACACCCTGCTGTCCTGGCCGTCGGGTTTCGTGGGCGACACGCTCGGCGGCGAGCTGCCGGCAGGCGACGCGGGCGGCATCGCCGCCTCCCTGACGCTCCTGCGGCACGAGTCGTTGCCGGTCACCACCGAGATCCGGCCCGACGGGACGGGCGGGCTGGTGGGGATTCTCTCCGGGGAGCTCACGCTGGTCGGGGGCCAGTGGATCTCGGAGCAGCAGGCGGCCGGCGTGGCGCTTCGCTTGTTGCACGAGGAGTTGGGGGATCGCAAGACCGAGGCGCTGGCGGCGGATGCGGGCCTCGTGCGCGTGCTGGCCCCGGAGTGGACCGCGGGGGTTGCGGTGCGCGGGTTGGGCCGGATCATCCGGGCGGCGGCCTCCCGCGATCCGTTCCCGCTTGCGGTGCTGGGGGGTGTCCGGTACGAGCTCCCGGACCTGCCGGCGCGCGCATACGCCGCGGCCGATTGGCAGCCGTACGGCTCGAATGGCGTCGCGTTCGGCGCCGAGGGCGGCGAGCTCTTCGGCATCGCGCTCCGGCTGGGGGTGGCCGTGCGCGCCGCAACCGGCACGCGAGTCACCGGTGGGCTGGGCTACCATGCCGGGCTGTGGGCGTTCGACTACGCGTACGCGCCCGTGGCCGATCTGGGGGTCGCGCACCGGCTGACGCTCTCCCTCCGCTTCGGATCGTGACCCCGGATCCCCTGCGGCGGCTCGTCGCCTGGATGCGGCCGTACCGCGGCCGGATCGCCTTCTCCCTTGTGTGCATGGCGGTGGTGTCGGCGCTGGACCTCGGGATTCTTTCTCTCGTGCGACCGCTCCTGGATGAGGGCCTCTTCGCAAAGCCGCGCACGCCCGAGGAGCGGCGGGCGGTGGTGTTCGTTGTCTTCCAGCTCGCCGCGCTGGGCCTGGCGGCGACGGCGGTCAAGGGACTCGCGCGCTATGGCGCGGACTACCTCGTCGGCTGGGTGGGCCAGCGGTTGGTGGCGGACCTGCGCCTGGCCCTCTTCCGGCGGCTGTCGGGCCTGTCGCTCCGCTACTTCCACGACCGGCAGACGGGCGAGCTGCTCTCGCGCGTGATCGCGGACGTGGGGGCGTTGCAGAATCTCCTCACGCGGCTCATCGGCCCGGCGGTCTCGTCGGTCATCCAGGTCGTCGCGATCTCCGGCTTCATCCTGTGGCTGAACTGGAAGCTGGCGGTCGTCGCGCTCGTGGTCTTCCCGGTCGCGTACTGGCCGATCCGGGCCCATGGCCGGATGCTGCGGGCGCTCTCGCGGCGCGTGCAGGAGCTCGCCGGCGATCTCGCGGCGCACCTGCAAGAGATCCTGTCCCAGATGAAGCTCGTGCAGGCGTATCGCGGGGAGGAGCGGGAGGTGAGGCGCTGGGACGCCAAGCTGAGAGACCAGCTGGGCGTGGCGATGCGCGCGCTACGGGTGCAGTCCCGCTCCTCCCCCATCATGGAGACCATCGGAGCCGCGGGATTCGCGGGACTCGTCCTCTTCGCGGTGTCCGACCTGCCGTGGTTCGGCGTCATGACGGGCGGCGCCCTGGTGACCTTCTTCGGGGCCGTGCTGCGCCTGTACCCGAACATCAAGCACTTGAACGGCCTGTGGAACAACATCCAGACCGGGCTCGGGGCGGCGGAGCGGATCTTTCCGGTGCTGGACGAGGTGCCGGAGGTGCGGGACGCTCCGGACGCCGCGCCGCTGGCGCCCTTCCGCGAGGCGATTCGCTTCGAGGGTGTGTCGTTCCGGTTCCGGCCGGACACGGCCGTGCTCGACGGCGTGACGCTCGCCATCCCGCGCGGGTCGCGCCTCGCGTTCGTCGGGCCGAGCGGCGCCGGCAAGACGACGCTGATGGACCTCCTGCTGCGGTTCTACGACCCCACGGCGGGCCGCGTGACGGTGGACGGGCGGGATCTCAGACAAGTCACGCTGGCCTCGTTGCGGGGCCAGGTGGCGCTCGTCTCCCAGGAAGTGCTGCTCTTCAACGCCAGCGCGCGCGACAACCTCCTCTACGCGCGGCCCGAGGCCGGGCAGGACGAGATGATCGCGGCCGCCATGGCGGCCGGGGCCCACGCGTTCATCGCGGCCCTCCCGCACGGGTACGACACCGAGATCGGCGACCGCGGGGTGCGGCTCTCGGGCGGCGAGCGCCAACGCCTCTCCATCGCCCGGGCCTTCCTGCGCGACGCGCCGATCCTGGTGCTGGACGAGGCGACCGCCGCGCTGGACGCGGCGTCCGAAGCGCTCGTGCAGGACGCCCTGGACCAGCTCATGGCGAACCGGACCGTGCTGATCGTGGCGCACCGGCTCACGACCGTCCGGCGGGCCGACGAGATCGTGGTCCTGGACGGGGGTCGGATCGTCGAGCGGGGCCCGCACGAGGCGCTCTACGCCCGCGGCGGCCTGTATCGTTCACTTTGCGACCTCCAATTCGCGGATGCCCCGAGCGCTGGATGATGCGGCGCATGGCGCTGCTGGACCGCGATGGGACGATCATCGTCGAGAAGCGCTTCCTGGCGGACCCCGCCGGCGTGGAGCTGATCCCCGGCGCGGCGGCGGCGATCCGCCGACTCCATGACGCCGGGTGGGCGGTGTCCATCGTCACGAACCAGTCCGGCGTCGGGATCGGGCAGTACATGCTTCCGGAGATGCACGCCACGAACGCTCGGGTCGTCGAGCTGCTGGCGCGTGAGGGCGCGGTGCTGGATTCCGTGGAGTACTGCCCACACCATCCGCAGGCGGGCCACCCGCTCTACCGGCGCCGGTGCGACTGCCGCAAACCGCGTCCGGGGATGGGATTCAGCGCGGCGCGGAAGACCGCGTCGACGCTGACCGGCTGCGCGGTGATCGGCGACCGGCTGGTCGACGTCGAGATGGGGTTGCGGCTGGGCGGCTGCGGCGTGCTGGTCTTGACCGGCTACGGCGCCCGCCACCGCCTGCTGGCGGAACGCCGCCGCGTCACCCCGAGCGCGACCGTCCCCTCCCTCTCCGAGGCGGTGGACTGGATTCTGAGGTGACGCACATCAGGACATAAGCTGACGCAGGAACCAGCGATCAGAGATAGGACTGAAATCGCCGCGACCCTGAGTGGTATTGTCGCAACTCGTCAACCGGGTGTACCATCATCAGGATGGGTGATTCACATATGCCCGGTGTTCCCGACTCTTCCGACTCTGGGCGAGGGTCCTCCGCTACCAACCCACCGAATAGCGGGGGGCAAGACCATGTGGGCGCGTCAGGCGACGGATACGACGGACACCAACAAACGACAACACTCATCCACGCGTCAGTTTCAAGAATCGAGGGCAGTCTTCGTGCACATCAACCCGTTTCCTGGCTCGCTTCGCAGGGGCTGAATGCCCTCAGCATCGTCGTCGCGATTCTGCTCTTCATCGCCGGCGCCGTTCAGACCTCATCACTGACAGGGCAATTGGCGGTTCTGAACGGACACGTCACTGCAATCCATTCTCTCGTGCGGCTGATTGCACAGGGCGTGCAACGTGATGTGCGGGTTGACGAGGACCGCTATCGGAACGAATCGAAAGGAGCCAGCAGAGGGAAACTTGAGGCCGAGGATGCCAGTCATCCGTAGAATGCTCGAGTCAGTGTCTGGTCGGAGGTTGCTGTTGATTCTGGTGGTGTGCGCGTTCACCGTTGCGAGCACAACGTATCTGGTTCAGTATCTCGAGTTTGCGCGCGTCCAGCGAGCGCTGAACGATGAACTCGGCGCTGTGGCGAAGATAAGCCGCGAACTGGAGAGCCTGGTTGTCAAGAGAACCTTCTTTGAGTTGTCGGCTGTGTACGACAATGGCCGATACGGGGACGTTGTTGCTCACCTGGCTCCGCTCCTTCGGCAGTATCCGACGATATTCGCCGAGTCCGAGACATACTCATATGCGCATCTCATCCTTGGTCTGTCCTATATGCGGCTTTGGGAAGCTCAGCGGAACCCTACGTATCTAGCACAAGCACTTGAGCAGTTGAAGAGCTACGAAGGGCAAGGGAAGCACAAGCGGTATCGCCACATGGCTGCTCTGAACATCGCTCGGCTGCTAGCCGATAAGGGTCAGCTGGCTGAAGCCGCCGCAGTGGCGGAGGCGGCGATCGGACAAGAACCCGAGAGCCATGTTGGCCATCGAGTTCTGGGAAACGTCCGGCTCTCACAGGGCAAGCGTCGAGAAGCCATACGGTCTTTCCTGAGTGCTGACTTCATGTGCAGCGACCGCCTCGATGTTCGTGATCCCTACTCACTTGCGGGCCTTGCTGCTGCGATGGCAAGAGATGGCGATGACGAGGCTGCAGAGGCATGGCTACTCGCCGCCAGATTGTCACTGACTAGGCTGGCCGGGCCTCTTGACGATCGAATCGTTTCACTGGTGGGATCACCAGGTTGCTGTACTGTCAGTTTGGAGAGCTTTTCCAACGTCAGTGCTGTGAAAGAGACCATCGCTTTCCCGATGGTGTCACTGGTGGTCTGTGAGCCGGGACTTCCTCTAGTTGACTGCGTGAGTCGTTTCTACGAAGACGTGGCAGCTGCGGTAGGGGGCGACTATGTCGGCGCGTATTCGGCGCGTGCGGCGGCGAAAATGGCGGTCAACATGGAAGGGCGACTCAGTGTGGAACCGACTGTGGAATCAGTCACAATCATCCTGCGAAACCTAGGCGCAATGCATCTGGGGCTCGAACTGTCAGCCAGCACTCTTCCAGCAAGGCTCATTGCGGGAGAAGTCCGGGTTGACCTAGCAACTGCGGATCGGTCCAGTCCCAGCGTAGATGATCGAACGATAGAGCTCACGCTGTCGTTGACGGGCCTCGTTGGAGAAGAGAGTGTGAGGGATGTGATCATACCCGCGGGCCTCATCTTCGAAGCGAAGGACCGGTCTGTCGCTGGCAAGAAGCAATCAGCTGTTGTGTCGAAACGCCATGTCGCGACCTTTCCGGTGGGCACCAAAACGATAACTTTCAAGGTTGCGGCGGTCTGTGGAACGAACGGAAAAGAATGGCCCGCTGGCGAGGAGTATGTTTGCACCGCTCTTCGGGTGAGGCACCCGTTCATTGGCCAACAGGATGTGTGGACAATCCTTGCCGGAGCCCGAGGAGCGGGGAAGAGCTAGGTCGTCCTGAGGTGATCCGCTGGGCTTTTGTTGGTTGCGACAGAGACTGCGGGGAGATCGGTGCACCTCAGGCACTCGAGCGAAACATTCAGCGCGGGAGCGGAGTGCGTGAGCGCTCCCACGGAGATGCAGTCCGGCTTGAGGCGGGCGAGCCGGCCGATCGTTTTGAGCGTCACGCCTCCTGACAGCTCGATGCGGGCGCGGGAACGGCCTCGGATGTAGCGAATCGCCCGGCGCAGCGCGAGGATGCCGAGATTGTCCAGCATGATGGCATCGGCCCCCGCCGCGACGGAGATCG
>CAYHEI010000150.1:0-7131 GCA_964355385.1 uncultured bacterium
TCCTCCGGCTCGACGAACTCCTGCTCCCACAACTCGCGGACCGCCGCCGTCTCGATCAGATTCGACAGCGGGCGGTAGTCGGCATTCGCCCGGGCCTGGAACACCACGACTGGGCGCGCCAGGGTCCGGTGCCAGCGGAGACCGGCGGCCAGACGCTCCACCCGGCTGGCGAGCTTCCGCGGCGGGCGCAGCAACATGTACTTGTTCTGCATACTGTCACAGTTTACCACCGCGCGACTCGGCGTATCCGGGGGGCCGGATTTCGCCTTCCCCTGGATCAGCTCACGCAACAGCGAGACGGGAACCGGCTCGGGCTCAGCCTGTCGGCGATGGCGAAACGCCACCGACAACAGGCTGGTATCGAGCAAGATCACCGCGCGTTGCGCGCCTTGCGGTAGTCGAACCGGGGGTCGAACCGGACCTTGCCGAAGAGTTTCAGGGCGTCCAACTGCCTCCGGCGCTGTGTAAGGCGCCGGGGGTCAGAACGCCGACGGCGGGACGTCGATGACGTCCTCCGGTGGTTCGCGCCTTGAGGCCCCTGAAGACTTTCCGCTGATCAGCTTTCGGAAAGACCGCAATGACCACCACGTTGCCCTGGTTCCATTGGAACAGGACGCGAAACCTCCCCGCATCAGTCTGGAGCGGACGGCCGGGGAGGGTGGGGATCGGCTTGATCTCGCCCGGGAAGGTCCGGGACAGGATCCGGTTCATGTCCTCGAACACCCTGGATGCCTCGGGATCGGCAAGGCGATCGAGGTCACGTTCCGCTCTCCGGCTGAGAAGCACCGTCGGGACGGAACGCCGAATACCGATGAAAGGCGGTCAGGTACGCCGGCGGCGCGAACCATTGCGCGTTCCGAAACGACGAGTCATGTACTCACGCGCGGTAATCACGCGACCCGCGGCAATGTCGCGCAGCCCCTCGCGGACCGCCGCCTTGACCACGGCGCTGCGTTCGAAGAGCGCCTGGTCGAGGTCCGCTTCGTTCGTGCGCACGAGCGTCGCCGCGGGCTTGCCGCGCCGGGTGACGACGACGGCCTCACCCCGGGCGACGTCGGCCAGCACGGAATCGAGACGGGACTTGAGCTCGGCGGTGTTCAGGAATTTCATGATGTCCCTCGCGTGCTCATCCTAGCATCAGAACACCGACTGCGGGGCGTCGATGACGTCCCCGGACTGGAGGGGGATGTCCTTGGTCACCGACGGTACGTCCGTTCGGAGCGGCGCTCGATGGCGGTCATGTTGACCATACGGGAGGATTCGTCGATCTCGTAGAAGCAGCGCCAGGAACCCGTTCGGTACCGCCAGGTTTCCGGCTGCCAGTCCCTGAGCTTGCGGATGTTCGGCCCCGCGTGCGGTTCGTCCCGAAGCGACGGATAGATCACGTCTTCCAATTTCCGTTCGATGCGGGAACGGTCTCCGGCTTGCAGGGCGGAAAGGTCTCGCCGGAACGCGTGGGTTTCAAAGATCTTGTACCTACCCGACAAGACGGCCCTTGCCCGCGCGCGCGTCTTTTGAGCCTTGCCGCAGCCGCCGGACAAGCGAACGGTCCGCGAGAATTTCGCGCATTTCCTCGGGCGCGACCAACTCTTCCTCCTGCAAGTGGCGGATCGCGGCCGTTTCGATCAGGTTTGACAGTGGACGGTTGTCCGCCTTGGCCCGGGAACGGAACAGCTCGTACACCTCATCAGGCAGCCGCAAGGTGACCACCCGGCTCATGTCTTCCTCCTCACGTCGGTGATGGATCGCTACCGTATTGCATTGTATTCTTTGCGTCCCCGTGGTGCAATCATGCGACCTGGCGGGCGACGAACTGCTGCTCGATCCATGAAGAGGTCGGCTTGAGGCCCTCTCGAAGCGGCGTCGAGGGCACCCATCCCCCTTGCTTGTACGCTTGGCGGTTGGCTCGCGCCAACTCAGCGGGGAGTGTCGCGGGTGCCACGCAGCGCGTCGAAATGCAGGGCGAACCGGGTGGGATCCTGACGCAGGCTTTCTCGGCCGTAGTTCCGCATCGCATCGGCATAACACGCTTCCAGCCGCGGCCACTCGATGAGCCCCGACTCCAGCATGGCCCGCACGTCGGAGAAGTCCTTGTCCGTACCGCGCTCGATCTTGCTCAGCGCGGTGGAGTAGGGATCGAAGTGATAGACGTCGAGCCGGCCGTAGCGCCCGATGAAGAGCGCGCGCGATTCGTGCCCGGCCGGGAGGGGAATGAAGTGGGCGGGGCTCACGTCTTCGACGTTCACGTCGAGCTCTTCCTTGAGCGTTCGGAGCACGCGGATGAATTCATCATGGTCCGCCGCGGCGACATCGGCGGTGAAGTCGATGTCCGCGGTCTGCGCGCGCAGGCCCTTGAGGACGATCGTGGTGCCGCCCACGAGGAGGACCCGGCCGGGATGCGGGAACCGCTCTCCCAAGACGCGAAGAAAGGCCTCGATCCGGGAGGGGTTAACCGGCTGGCGCAGGTGCGTGGTTCCGGCGCGCCATGTCGAAGGCGAGGTCGACCTGCCGTGTCAGCATGTCGCCTGCGCCGCGGATGACGGCGCCGGCGGTTCCGCCGGCCAATCGGCCGGTGATGGCCAGCAGGCACGGCTCACCGAATCCCGCGCCGGCCGGCGGCAGGCCGAGGCCGTCGGCGTAGAGGTCCGGGAGGACGTGCACGGCACCCGCGAGGTTGAGCCGGGTCCGCCAGCGCGTCTGAAGCGCCACGGCCGCCGTATAGAGGTGCATGAACAATTTCCGGGCCGGCGGCGCGAGCCGCCGAGCGGTCTCCGGCGCGGCCGCGGCGGCGGCGGGATTGAACAGCATCATCGGCACCAGCGCGACCGCAAAGAGCGGGTCGCCGCGGACGATGAGCGCGGCGGGCAGGCCGACGGCGTCGAGCGGATGACCGGCCGCGTCGTGCGCCCCATCCGGAACCGCAATGAGCGGCAGTCCGGCAGCGGCCAACCCGTGTGCGAGCGTCATGTCCGGGTTCATGAATTCATTTTACCTCTTGCCCCTTCCCGACGCTGGACACGTACACGCTGTCGACGATCCGGATCGGAGGGGTGCCGACGCGACTCATGCGTCTCAGCGCCGCGCCCGCGGACTCCCGACTTCCACCGCTTCCACCGCCGGCCGCCGCGCGAGCCGCCCCGCCGATGATCAACCCGCGCGGGCCGATCAACCGGACACGTTCACACCGCGAGCAACGTGCCAGGGGTCAGGCGACTCGACCCCCGATAGAGGAGGCAGGCCTTGGCGGAAGGGTAGTCCTCCAGGAAGGCCCGCAGCGGTTTGAGATCCTTCGGCAGGACCGTCCGGGCGTGCTTCACCTCGATGGCCGCGAACGTCTTGTCGCCGTAGACGACGAAATCGACCTCCGTCCCGGACTTGGTCCGCCAGTAGCTGAGCGTGTGCTCCCCGGACGTGTACGCGATCCACGCACGCAAGTGCTGCGCCACGAGCCCCTCGAGGCCCGCGCCGGCGATTTCGGATGGGGCGTCCAGTGGTCCCCGGGAGCGGAGGGAGCGGAACACGCCCGCGTCCGCGTAGTAGAACTTGGGGTGGCCGACCAGGTGACGCTTGGCGCGCCGGGATCGCGCGCGTCAGAACATGGACTGCGGAACCGAGACGACGTCCTCGGACTGGAGGCGGAGGTCCTCGGCCTGGTCTCCCCGGGCGACGTCGGCCGTGGTCCGGTCCATCAATATATGATCCTGGCTTCGGGCCGGCGGGCGGACGGACGGCGCGGGCCGAGGCGGCTCATGAACTCCATCCATCGCCAGAACTCCCGGGGGGGAAGCCGGCCCGGTCCTCGGCCGGGACGCGCGGGGCGCGGCAGCCGGCGGGCGTCCGCGCGCAGCGCCCGGTTCCAGGCCGGGTCGGCAAGGCCCCCCCGCCCGCGGCGCGTCATCGCCCCGTCACCCGGCGGCGCAGGCGCTTCCCCTCGTGCCGCAGGTTGAAGTCCGCGAAGTACGCCAGGACCCGGCGCCATTCGATCCGGCCGCGGCGCGACACCGCCAGTTCGTCGATGTCCGCCCGGTCCCGCGCCGCCCGGGTGGGGTCGTTCGCCAAGGCCTGGATCTTGAGCCCGATGAGATCCTCGGGCTGGAGGACCTGCACGGCCCGCCTCAGTCCCGGAGCTTTCCGGACGCGGGCGCGCCGGAGCATCGCCTGGCTCACCGGCCGGGCGGCGTGCTGGACGTCCACGGCGCCCTGAAACCCGTGCCGGCCCTCGTAGTGGGAAAAGTTGTCCGTGCGCACGGTCCGCCGGTACCCCAGGCGGGCCATGATCCCGTCCACGGCCGGCAGATCGTCCGCGTGAACCAGGAAGTCGAGATCGCGCGTCGCGCGGCTGCCGCCGAGCAGGACGACCGCCATGCCGCCGATCAGCGCATGGCGGATCCGGTGCCGCGCGAACTCCCCCGCCAGTGTGGAGAGGATCGCAGCGTGGCTCATCGTCCGCCCATCAGAAGATGCTCTGCGGGACGGAGACCACGTCCTCGGGCTGGAGGACGACGTCCTTGGACTTGTCGCCCTTGGTGACGTCGTTGACCGGGACGAGGAAGGTCTCCTGGCCGTTGGCGCCCTTGCGGACGACGCGGGTCTTGTTGGGCGCGGCGTACTTGGTGAAGCCGCCCGCGAGGGCGATGGCCTCGACCGCCGAGAGGGGCGCGTTGGGGGGGATGTCGTAGGCGCCGGGCTTCTGGACTTCGCCCAGGATGACGACGCGGCGGGAGTGCTGCTCCTTGACGCTCACCGACACGTAGGGGTCGACGATCTTGGCCAGGAGACCCTCCCGGAGCTTGGCCTCGGCCTGGGCCGGCTCGAGGCCGGCCAGCTCGACCTCGCCCACCAGGGGGAAGTTGATCTTGCCGTCGCCGCTCACGCGGACGGAGCGGGTCAGGTCGGGCTCGCCATAGACGGCGATGTCCAGGACGTCCTGCGCGGCGATGCGGTACTGCGCCGCCGCCGGGGGCGGCGCGAGCTCGGCCCGGCGGCCCGCGACGGAGCAGGCGGACAAGAGGAGCAGGAGGGGCACGGCCCGGAACGACATGACGAACCCTATTCTACAGCGTGAGGTCGTAGGAGATGCCGCCGACGCCGTCCTGGAAGTCGTACGTGTCGAGATTGGAATCGCGGCTGCGGTAGAGGTAGCTCCCCGCGATGGAGTGCCGCTCGTTGACGACGAACGTGAGGCGGACCCCGACCTGGATGTTCGTGTCGTGCCGCTTCCGGGCGAACTCCGGGTTGAGATCGGGATACTGGTCCAGGCCCCATGAGCCCAAGACCGCGACCTTCGCGTGCTTGCCAAGCGGCTTGGAGACGTTTCCGCCGAGAGCGCTGGTCACGAAGAAACGGTTGAAGACGGAATCCGAGAATCCGCGTTCGCCGTTGACGCGCACCTTCCAGTCGCGGGGGCCCTCCCAGGTCAGCGCCACGTCGTAGCGCGGCGCGGTCGTGTCGCGGGTGCCGCCGGAGACGGTCCGGGTGTAGTGCCGGGACATGCTCCCCAGTTCGAGGGTGCCGGTGATCCGCTTTGTGATCTCGCCCTGGAGCCCGGCGCCGGCGAGGAGCCCGCTCGACTCGTTGGAGAGGTTCGTGACGTACGCGACGCTCGCATAGCGGGCGAAGGCGTAGGTCCGCGTCTTGGCGGTGAGGACGTAGCCGCCGCGGAGGCCCGCGAGCACCTCGTCGCGGTCGAGCAGGGCGGCCAGGGACGCGCGGCGGTAGCGCGTCAGGGTGTCGCTGACGCGCACTCCGGCGAAGGTCTTGCCGGAGAGGGGCAGCTCGAGGCCGATCCCGACGTCGTTCTGCGCGCGCTTGGCGCGCTCCGTCAGCTCGGAGGAGGCCGGGTCGGTGGTGGCCTTGAACGCCTCTTCCAGGCTGAAGGAGGCCGCCTTCGCGAACTCCTGGCTGAACGCGACGTACCCGGTCTGATGCAGGGCGTTGTTCGCCTTGGGGAAGATGGCGTAATTCAGGGACGAGAGTTCGTACCCGCCGCGGAGCTTCATGCGCTTCCGCTCGAGGCGGACGTCGAGGCCGGGGGTGACCCGGAGGATCGTGGAACCCGTGGGGGTGACGGATTGCAGGAAGATGTTGTCGTCGTAGGAAGCCTCGAGCCCGAGGCGGGGCTTGAGCTCGGCGGCGCCCAGGTGAACGCCCGCCGACGCGGCGGCGGCCGGGCCGCAGCACGCGACGACGAACCACACAGGCATGAGGGGAGTCCTTCCGGTGGTCATCAGTCCTGCCAGGGCATGCAGTTTATCATCTCCCGCCGCTGGGATCAACAAGGTGCATCCGCCACAGTTTGTGATGCTGGGCAGGCCCGGGGGGGGCGGGTGCTGCTAGGATAACGTTCGGCCATGGCGCGCCGCGCGAACGATCCCGCCGTGCTGATCGGCGTCCTCAAGGACCGCCGGGACCTGGAACGGGTCCGGGCCGGGGGGTGGTACCGCATCCCGCTCGGGCGCGCGCCGCGCCGCCCGTTCGCCTGGCTCGCCTTCTACCAGCCCGCGGCGTTCGGCGCGGAGGGGCGCTGCATCCGGTGGTGCGCGCCGGTGGTGGAGACCGTGACGGCGAAGCGGCGGGCGTTCGTGCCGGAGGAGCCGGACCATCCGCGCGCGGACGACGCCTACCGCGGCTGCCGCGTGGGGCGGCTGCTGCGGCTCCCCCGTCCCGTGCGCAACGTCCCGCCCCGCCGCGTGACGTTCGCGTTCACGACGCTGCGGCGCCTGTTCGGCGCGCGCGATCTGTTCGGCGTCTTTCACGCGGCCCCGGTGGAGCCGGTGATGGACGCGGCGCTCCGGCGCGCGGGCGTGCCCGCGCTGCCGGAGTTCACGGTGACGACGGCGGGCGGGCGGCGCTTCCGGCTGGATTTCGCGGTGTTCTGCGCGCGCGGCGCGCTCGCGGTGGAGTGCGACGCGGACGCCTGGCACGGCCGGCCCGCGCAGCGGCGGAAGGACCGCGCCCGCGACGCGGCGCTGCGGCGGCACGGCTGGACGGTGCTGCGGCTGCGGGAGGACGAGGTGATGCGGAACAGCGGCGGCTGCGCGCGGCGCGTCCGGGCGGCCGTCCGCCGCCTGAGCTAGGAAGAAGGCCCCACGGTGCCTGGCCGGGCCGGAGAGGCTTCTCGGGCGCGGGTCC
>CAYHEI010000151.1:0-7130 GCA_964355385.1 uncultured bacterium
CGCTTCGTGCCGTGGTTCACCATCAACGAGGCCGGGGAGGCCTCGGCGACCGCGCTGCGCGAGGCGGCCGGGCGGGGAGCACGGGGGGTGAAGTTCCATCCGCCCGTCGTCCATCTCGCGATCAACGACCCGTCCCTCGAGAAGTTCTACGGCGTCGCCGAGGCGTTGCGCCTCCCGGTCCTGTACCACACGGGGCCGCACGGCTGGCATCTCAACCGGTACAACCCCCTGCTGGTGGACGAGGTGGCCCAGCGCCATCCGAAGCTTCCCCTGATCATCGAGCACCTGGGCGGGGAGGCGTTCGTGCACGAGACCTTCGCGGTGATGCAGAACAATCCCAACGTCTACGGCGGGCTCGCCACCTGCCTCCCCGCGGATGCGGGCTGGCGCGTCCCCGCTTCCAGAGTGAGGGAGCTGATCCGCGAATTCGGCGCGGACCGGTTCGTGTTCGGCGCCGACTTTCCCTACAACACCGTCGAAACCAACCGCCGGGCGGTGGAGGTGCTCAAGGGGCTCGACCTGCCCCACGCCGATGTCTCGCTCATCGTCAGCGGCAACCTCGAGCGCCTGAACGAGGGGGTCGTGACGAGTTAACGGGGGGCGAGGGCTCGCGCTTGGGCCGTCAGCCCGAGTTCGGCGCTCAGCCGCGCGGCACGGGCGTAGGGGCGGGCCCAGCCCGGATCGAGGCGGATGGCGAGCAGATCGAGCGCCAGGATCGCCTTGGGCCGGCGCGGATCGTTCGGAAGCATCGTTCGCCCCGACTCCAGCTCGTCCCCCCGCCGGACCGCGATCTCCGCCAGGCCGATGGCCAGCGCCCGCGCGCCCTCCGGTCCGTCGTTACGCGCCAGCGCGCCACGGAGGGATTCCGCCCACGCGGGTGACAGCGGCAGGTGCGCGAGCGCCAGATTCGCGAACGCGGGCAACGCGCGCCACGCCTTCGCCGCACGGACGAGATCGAGCGCGGCGGCGTAGGCTTCCAGCCCGCCGGGTTCGAGGCGGGCGGCGCGTTCCAGCGCCGCGAGCGCCTCGAGCGGCGCTCCGGCCGCGGACAGCAGCGCGGCCTGCGCGGTCCAGGAGGCGGCCTCGTCCGGCAGCAGCCGGGCGCGCAGCGTTCCGACCCGTTGAGCGGCGGCCGGGCGGCGCTTGGCCAGCAGCGCCTCCGCGGCGAGGTCCAGCGCGTGACCGTAGACCGCGAGCACGGTGCGGTTCCACGGCTGCGCCGCGGCCGGCGCAAAGGCGCCGCGCGGGGCGAGGCGCGCCCAGAGCCGGTCCGCGGGGGAAAGGCGGGCAGCGCAGACGCTGCGGCGGGAAATCAGGAGCGTTCCCGTTGAGACGACGGGAAACGCGATCAGCGGTTCGCACAGCACGGAGTAGGCGAGGCAGCGCCGGGGCGCGGCGGCCGCGTCGAGCGCCGTGGTCAGGCTGACGGGGTTGGGCGGGGCGCCCGGTTCGAGCGCCGCGACCCCGAGCGCGCCGAGCGTGCGCGGCCAGTAGTCGGAGCGCTTCGACTGATGGGCCACGTCGAAGAGCGCCACGTCCGGGCGGAGGCCGTCCACCGCGGTCAGGTACTGCAGCGCGAACTGGTCGTAATCGGTGCCCGCGAAGAGTGCCGCCCCCGGTGGAGCCGCGCGGAGCATTCCCCGGTCCAAGTCATGCAGGAGGAACGCGCGGCTGAAGTCGTTCGCGGGCCAGAGGACGATGACGCGCCCCACCGCGAGGCACGCCGCGGCGGCCACGGCCGCCACGCGGTGCGCGGGGGAGAGGCGGCGCAACAGAAGCGGGAGCCCGGCGCCGAGCAGGACGCACAGCAGGAGGACGTTCTGCGCGTGATACGTCTCCACCAGGAAGGGGTCCAGGCGGAACTGGAGCGCGAAACAGAATGTTCCGATCCATGACGCGGCGGCCGCGAGTCCGACGAAGGGGTCCGCGAACGCGACGCCGGCCCAGCCGGCCGCGGCGAGGGCCGTCCCCCCCGCGCCGAGCTGGTGCGGGGTGAACGTGGCCTGCTCCGGGGCTCGCCGCGCCATGGCCGGAAGATCCACCCCCATCTTGGGGGCGTAGCCGCGCACCGCGAGGTAGGACCAGAGCGCGCGGGCGTGCGCCGGCTCCCCCCAATTCGTAGGTGGAACGGCCGCGGCGCGGATCGCCGGGTACAGCGGCTTGAGGCTGAACGGCAGCAGCGCGGCCGTCGCGGCGAAGAGCCAGGCGCGCGGGGTGCGTAGACGGCGCAGGATGGGAAGGCCGAGTGGGGCCAGGAAGAGCGACAGCGGGTGATGGGCGAGCGCGGTCCCGAAGCACCCCGCGGCGGCCGCGGGCCGGACGCCGGGAACGAGGCCCGCCGACGCGCACGCGACGGCCAGCATGGCGTGGACCATGTACTTGTCCGCCTGGGAGGACTGCCAGCGCCAAGTCGGGGAGGACCACAGCAGGACCGCGCCGACCGCCGCCCACGCCTCCGCCCCGGCGCCCCTCCCGTTGCGCGCCAGGGCGCGGGCGAGCGCGAAGGCGGCGGCGACCGAGCCGGCGCCCGCGGCGGCCGACAGGAGGTTCAAGCGGAACGCCGGACCCCCCGCGGGCAGCAGCGCGAACAGCCGCCCGGTCAGTGCGAAGAGGGGATAGCCGGGCGGGTGCGTGACGTCCAGCCGCAGCGCCGCCAGGATCATCTCGGGCACGTCGTCCGTCGCCAGCCCGGGCGCGAGGCACCGCAGCGACCCGGCGAACGCCGCGAGAAACACCAGCGGAATCACGGCGCGCTCGCGCGCAGAAAACTATCCCGCGTATTTCTTGAGCGCGTCGAGGTTCGTGAGCGCGACCGAGCGGTTCTTGATCTTGACCACGCCCTCGGTCGACAGCGTGCCGAGCAGGCGGGTCGTGGTCTCGCGCGACAGCCCCGCCATGTCGGCCAGCTCCTGATGCGTCAGGGGGATCACCGGCTGCCCCGCGCCCGCCACGGCGAACTCGTCCTTGAGCCAGAGCAGGAGGTCGGCCAGCTTCGCGTGGCTGTCGCCCAGCGCGAGCGTCTTGATCTGCCGGTTCGCCGACTGCAGCCGGTGCGCGAGGGTCTGGATCATCCGCAGCGAGATCTTCGGGTAGTCCACCAGCAGCTTCTCGAACTCGGCCTGGTCGATGGTGATGGCCCGGCAGTCCGTGAGCGCCTCGGCCGTGGCGGAACGCTCGTGCGCCTGGAGGAAGATCGCCATCTCGCCGAAGAAGTCGCGCGCGCGCAGCAGCGCGAGCGTCTTCACGCGGCCGTCGGTCGCGGAACGGGAAATCTTGACGATGCCGGAGAGAATCAGGACGACATAGTTGCCCTTCTCCCCTTCGAGAAAGATGGTGTGGCGGCGGGCGAAGCGGCGTTCCCGCGCAATCGAGGCGACCTGGGCGAGCTGACCCGGGAGCAATTCCTGAAAGAGGACGAACTGCTTGAGCAATTGGGGATCCAGCGTCGCCATCGGCCTGCCCTGATGCTACCGGCGGGACGTCCTCAAGTCAACGCGAGGCGGGCCCCGGGGCCTCCGCGATCTGCGCCTGCTGGAGGACCGCGCCCATCACGCGTTCCTCGAGGAGCTGGCGCCGGACCATGTCCAGCATCTTGTTCTCCTTGAGGTACTTGAGGACCGATTGCGGGTCCTGGCCCTGCGCCTGCGCCATCTGCGTGGCGGCCTGCTCGACCTCGGCATCGCCCACGGTGATGCCTTCCTGCCGGGCCACGGCCTCGAGCACCTGCGCGAGCTTGAGCGCCTTCACCACCGTGGGCCGGTGCGTGGCGCGCAACGCCTCCGCGTCCGGTCCGCCCTGCGCCGGTCCGGCGCCGCGCTGGCTTGCGCCGGCCAGGAGCTGCTGCACCACCCGGTCGAGCTCCTTGTTCACCGCCCGGCTGCCGGGCTCCTTCGGCCACTGCGCCAGCAGTTGATCGGCGGCCTGCTGGCGCAGGCGCTGCTCGGCCTGCTGCAGGCGCGATTGCGCGAGCTGGTCCTTGGCGGCCTTGCGCAGCTGGGCCACCTCGGTGACGCGGCCTCCGCTCACCTTGCGGGCGAAGTCGTCGTCGAGCGGCGGCCGGATCAACGCTTCGCCCCGGCGGACGGTGATCCGGAACGAGGCGGCCTTCCCCGCGAGCGCGGCCTCCTGGTAGTCCTTGGGGAAGGTCACGGCGAGCGTCTTGGCCTGGCCCGGGGTCATGCCCACGATCCCCTCCTCGAAGCCCGGGATCATGGAGCCCGAGCCGAGCACGAGCGCGTAGCCGGAACCGGTCCCGCCGGCGAACGGCGTGCCGCCGATCGAGCCCACGAAGTCGATCACCGCCCGGTTCCCCATCTTGAGCGCCGCGCCCGGCCCCAGGGGTCGCGCGGTCGCGGCTTGCGCGCGGATCTGCTCGATGAACTTCTCGACGTCCGCGCCCGTGGGCTTTTCCACGCGTCCGCGGACAAGCTTGAGCCCCTTGTAGGAGACCTTGGGGCTCCCGCAGCCGGCCGCCAAGAATAGGCCGGCCACCAGTAGAGACGCCGTGCGTCGCATCGTCATGGCCAGGATTCTATCACAGGGGAGAGTAAACTATGAGTATGAGCGAAAGCGGCGAGCGTCCCTGGCACCGCTGGTACGACCCGGGGGTCCCGCGCGAGATCACCGTCCCCGCGCTGACCCTGGCGGAACAGCTGCGCCGGACAGCCGAGAGCCGTCCCGGCCGCGTCGCGACCATCTTCATGGAACGACGGCAGACCTTCGCGGAGTTGTTCCGGTCGGCCGGCCGCTTCGCCGCCCTGCTCCGGGAGCTGGGGGTGAAGCCGCAGGACCGCGTGGCGTTGCTCTTCCCGAATGTCCCGATGCAGGTGGCATGCTACTACGGCGCCCTGCTCGCCGGGGCGGTCGTCGTGCAGATCAATCCGCTGGGCTCGGAGAAGGACATGGCGCATGCGCTGACGGACTCGGGTGCCCGCGTCTTCGTAGGACTGGACGTCCTGCTGGCGAGGTTCGTCGGCGGACTCGCGAGTCCCCACCTCCAGCACGTGTTCGTCGCGCGGATCGCGGACGAGCTGCCCCTGTCGCTGCGGCTCGGGTTCGCCGTCAAGGCCTGGCTGGGCAAGGTGCCGCTGCCGCCCAAGGGGACGGGCGAAGACCTCGGCCGCCGTCTGGCGGGCCTCGCGCCCGCCCTCGGCCCGTCGCCGTCCGCCGGCGGGGACGTGGCGCTGCTGCAATACACGGGCGGCACCACGGGGGCGCCCAAGGCCGCCATGCTGACGCACCGCAACCTGGCCGCCAACGTCGAGCAGAGCCGCGCCTGGGAGCGCGCGGACCGGGAGGGCGTGGACACCGCGCTCTTGGCCGTGCCGTTCTTCCACGTCTACGGCATGACCGTGGGCATGAACCTGTCCGTACGCATGGCGCGCACCATGGTGCTGCACGCGCGCTGGGAGACCGAACCGGTCATGCGCTCGATCCAGCGACATCAGGCCGCGATCTTCCCCGGCGTCCAGATGTTCTACCAGAAGATCATCGAACACCCGCGGGTGAAGTCCTACACGCTCACGTCCGTCCGGATCTGCCTCTCGGGCGCCGGTCCGCTGATGCGCGAGGTCCAGGAGGTGTTCGAACGGATCACGGGGGCGAAGGTCGTGGAAGGCTACGGGCTGACGGAGGCGTCGCCCGTGACGCATTGCAATCCCCTCTTCGGGCGGCGCAAGGTCGGCACCATCGGGCTGCCGTTCCCGTCCACCGACGCGAAGCTCGTGGACCTCGAGGGAGGGATGCGCGACGTGGCCGGGGGCGAGCCGGGGGAGTTGATCGTCCGCGGTCCGCAAGTCATGCAGGGCTACTGGGGCCGCGACGAGGAAACGCGCGCCGTCCTGCGCGACGGCTGGCTTCTCACGGGCGACATCGCGGTCATGGACGAGGAGGGGTACTTCCGGATCGTGGACCGCAAGAAGGAGATGATCAAGTCGGGCGGCGAGAACGTCTACCCCCGCGACATCGAGGAGGTGCTCTTCCGGCACCCCGCGGTCCAGGACGCGGCGGTGATCGGCGTGCCCGACAAGCAGTTCGGAGAGAAGGTGAAGGCGTTCGTGGTCCTCAAGGCGGGGGCGAGCGCGTCGGAAGCGGATCTGATCGCGCACTGCCGGGCCTCCCTCTCGGGGTTCCAGACGCCCAAGGCCGTGGCCTTCCGGGCGGAGCTCCCGCGCACCCAGGTGGGCAAGCTGCTCCGCCGGGTGCTCGTGGACGAGGAGCGGGCGGCCGCGGGGAAGGCCTGATGGCCGCCCGGATCGCCCTCGTGGCCGGGGTGCGCACGCCCTTCCTCAAGGCGGGGAGCGTCGCGCGGGAGCTGCCCGCGTACGAGCTGGGCCGGCAGGCGCTGGTCGCGCTCCAGGCGCGGCTCAACCTCAAGGCCGGCACGGTGGACGAGGTGGTGTTCGGCTGCGTGGCGAACCCTCCGAACGCCGCGAACGTCGCCCGGGTCATCGCGCTGCGCGCGGGGCTGGACCGGGCGATTCCCGCGCGCACGGTCTCCCGCAACTGCGCCTCGGGCATGGAGGCGATCACGGCGGCGGCGGAGAAGATCCTGGCCGGGCAATCGTCCGTCGCGGTGGTCGGCGGCGCCGAGTCCATGTCCCAAGCGCCGCTGCTCTGGCCGCAGGCGTTCGCCTTCCTGCTCGACGACTGGCGGCGCGCGAAGACGCTCGGAGCGAAGTGGTCCGTGCTGCGCCGCCTGCGCCCCGCGCTCTTCACGCCCCGCGTGGGCCTGCTCGAGGGGCTGACCGACCCGGTGTGCGGGATGAACATGGGCCAGACGGCCGAGGTGCTCGCGCGCGAGTTCGGGCTCTCCCGCGCCGCGCAGGACGCGTTCGCGTGCGAGAGCCACCGCCGCGCCGAGGCCGCGACCGCCTCCGGCCGCCTGGCGGAGGAGATCGTCCCGCTGTACGTCCCGCCCCGCTACGAGCCGATCGCCGCGGACAACGGGATCCGCCCGGGGCAGACGGTGGAGGCCCTCGCGCGCCTGCGGCCCTTTTTCGACGCGCGCTGGGGAACCGTGACGGCGGGGAACTCCAGCCAGATCACGGACGGCGCGGTCGCGCTGCTGGTCACGACGGAGGAACGCGCGCAGGCGGAGGGCTGGGCGCCCCTGGGGTACCTGCGCGCGT
>CAYHEI010000152.1:0-4280 GCA_964355385.1 uncultured bacterium
GCCATGGCTGTGCCATGGCGTCCGGCCGTGGCCACGTCACCGCGCTTCCGCGACGCGGAAGCGCAATCCAAACGGATGACCCGGAGCCTGTGCGTCATCCCCGCCCGGTGGGGCTCGACGAGGCTTCCGGCGAAGCCGCTGGCGCTGATCGGCGCGAAACCCCTGGTCCAGCACGTCTGGGAGCGGGCCCGGGAGTCCCGGGCCTTCGACCGGATCGTCGTCGCCACCGACGACGAGCGGATCGCGCGGGTGGTGCGGGAGTTCGGCGGGGAAGCGAAGATGACGTCGCGCGGCCTCAAGAGCGGCACGGACCGCGTCGCGGCGGTCGCCCGCTCCCTGCGCGCGTCCCTGGTCACGAACCTCCAGGGCGACGAGCCGTTCGTCAGTCCACGCGCCCTGGCCGCGCTGGTGCGCGCCATGCGGCGGGAGCCCCGCTGTCCGATGGGGACGATCGCGCGCCGCGCGTCCTGGCGGGCGATCGCGGCCGACCCGCACGCCGTAAAGGTGGTGACGGACGAGCGCGGCCGCGCCGTGTATTTCTCCCGCGCGCCGGTCCCCTACGACTGGACCGCGCGCGGCGACCTGCTGCAGCACGTCGGGGTCTACTGCTACCGCCGCGCGTTCCTGCTCCGGTTCGCGCGCCTGCCCCGCACGGCGCTCGAGCGGCGCGAACGACTTGAACAGCTCCGGGTTTTGGAGTATGGTATCCGCCCAAGGGTGGTGGTGGCCGACACTCCCGCCCTGAGCGTCGATACCCAACACGATCTCATACGTGCGCATGAATGGCTGAATCGGCGGGCGCGAAGCCGCGGCGGGGCGTGACGAGGAAGATCCAGCCGAAGCTGATCTTCGTCACCGGCGGAGTCGTCTCCTCTCTCGGCAAGGGCATCGCGGCGGCCTCGATCGGCACCCTTCTCGAAAGCCGCGGCTTGAAGGTCACGCTCCAGAAACTCGATCCGTACATCAACGTGGACGCCGGGACGATGAATCCCTTCCAGCACGGCGAGGTCTACGTCACGCAGGACGGCGCGGAAACCGACCTGGACCTGGGCCACTACGAGCGGTTCACGCACGCCGTCCTCACCGCCCACAACAACCTCACCACGGGAAAGATCTACGGTGGGGTCATCGCCAAGGAGCGCAAGGGCGACTATCTCGGCAAGACCGTGCAGGTGGTGCCGCACATCACCACGGAGATCAAGGAACGTATCCTGCAGGTGGTCCGCGAGTCCGGAGCCGACGTCGGCATCATCGAGATCGGGGGCACGATCGGGGACATCGAGGGACTGCCGTTCGTCGAGGCGATCCGGCAGCTCGGCAACGAGCTGGGGCACGATCATTCCGTGTTCGTGCACGTGACGCTGGTCCCCTATATCGCGTCGGCCGCGGAAGCCAAGACCAAGCCGACGCAGCATTCCGTGGGGGAGCTGCGGCGCATCGGGATCCAGCCCGACGTGCTGCTCTGCCGCACGGAACGGCCGTTGAGCCGGGAGGTCCGCGCCAAGATCGGGCTTTTCTGCAACGTCGCCGAAGACGCCGTCATCCAGGCCCGCGACGTCTCGACCGTCTACGAGGTGCCGCTGATGTTCCGGGAACAGGGGCTCGACGAGGTGCTGGTCCGGCGGCTCAAGCTGCCGGCGAAGGGCCACGTCGATATGAAGCAATGGACCCGGCTGGTGGGCCGCGTCAAGCATCCGGCCGGGGAGGTGGCGCTCGCGGTGGTCGGCAAGTACGTCGAGCTCAAGGATGCGTACAAGTCCATTGCGGAGTCGCTGACGCACGCCGGGGCGGCGGCCAATGTCCGGGTGAACGTGCGCTGGATCGACTCGGAGCGGATCGAGCAGGAGGGGGCGTCCCTCCTGACGGGACTGCACGGCGTGCTCATCCCCGGCGGCTTCGGGGACCGCGGGATCGAGGGGAAGATCTCGGCCATCCGCTGGGCCCGGGAGCGCAAGATCCCGTTTTTCGGCATCTGCCTGGGCATGCAGCTCGCCTGCATCGAGTTCGGGCGGAACGTCCTGGGCCTGCGCCGCGCCAATTCCACGGAATTCGACCCTGCGTCGCCGCACCCCGTCATCGACCTCATGCGCGACCAGAAGCACGTCAGGGATCTGGGCGGCACCATGCGGCTGGGTTCCTACCCGTGCCGCGTGGCCAAGCCCTCGACGGCGCTGAAGGCCTACGGCAAGGAAGTCGTCTTCGAGCGGCACCGCCACCGCTACGAGTTCAACAACGCCTACCGCGAGCAGTTCGCGGGGGGCGGCCTCAAGTTCAGCGGACTGTCCCCGGACGGACGGCTGGTCGAGATCGTGGAGCTGCCCGGTCATCCCTGGTTCGTCGCCGGCCAGTTCCACCCGGAATTCCAGTCCCGGCCCATGTCTCCTCATCCCCTCTTCCGGGAGTTCGTGCGCGCCGCGTTGGAACACGCTCGCCGCCGCCCCAACCATGCCGGCAACGGAAACGGACGGTAGCCGGTGCTGGAGCCTCTACGTGGACGGCGGCGCCCGGGGCAATCCCGGACCGGCGGGAGCCGGCGCCGTGGTGTATGACCCGGCCGGCACGAAGCGCGCCACGCGCGCCTTTCCGCTGGGCGTGCTGACGAACAACGCCGCCGAGTACGAAGGCCTGCTGCGCGGTCTCGCGCTCGCGCGCGAAGCCGGAGCCCGGCGCCTCGAAGTGCATTCGGATTCCGAGCTCGTCGTGCGGCAGCTCGAAGGCGCCTACAAGATCCGGGCGCCTCACCTGCGCGCGCTGGCGGAGCGGGCGCGGACCGCGCTCGCCGGGTTCGAGGAGGCCCGGCTCGTGGCGATCCCCCGCGAAAAGAATCGCGAGGCCGACCGCCTGGCGAACGAAGCCATGGACGAGGTGGAGCGCGTGTCCGCGAACCGCGCGGTGCGCGGTTCGCGCGGCGGTCCCGGCTTAGCCGGGGCCGCCGGCCTTGCTGACGACCCGGAGCACTCACACTAATGCTGATTCTCATCGGCGTCTTCGGTTTCTTCGCGCTGATGTCAGCCGTCGCGCTGGTGAAGTTCGAGGGCAATCCGCTCTTCATCTTCACGCTCCTCCTGTGCGCGACGAGCCTGGTGTGGCTCGTGCGGCTGCACCGCGAAGACGCCGCGGACCGCGGCACGACCCGCCGCCGCTCGCGCGGATCTCGCCGCTGACCCACCTCCGGCTCGCCGCCGGTGCCATGTGCCTCCTGGGCCTCGCGGCCTGCGCTCCGGCCGTGAAGACCCCGGGCGCGGGCGCCGGAGGGGCCGCGGAAGAGGGGGCGCGCGTCGAGACCGCCCCGCTCGACGACACCGCGTACGTCTTCCCCATCGCGCGCGGAACACTGCCCACGAACCCGGACTTGATGCCGAACGCGGAGCGGGGGTATCGCGGAGGAGTCCATCAGGGCATGGATCTCTACGGCCTCGAGAGCGGTGACACCCTGCCCTGCGGTACCCCGGTCCGCAACGCCCGGGCGGGCTGGGTGGTCCGGGCCGATCGCGAGTGGAAGCAGATGTTTCCCAAGGAATACGACCGCCTGACCGCGGTGCTCAAGGACGGCCCCAACGAGGAGCTGCTCGACCGGCTCCGGGGACGGCAGGTCTGGATCCGCGCCGCGGACGGGATGACCTTCCGGTACTGTCACCTCGCTGAGACCGCCGTCGACGTCCAGGTCGGCGTGGCCGTCGCGGCCGGGGTCCCCCTCGGGAAGGTCGGCAACACCGGGACCATCGACGGCGCGCGCGGCACCGGCCGGAACTGCCATCTGCACTTCGAAATCTGGCCGACCGAGGCCGCCTGGCTCGGCAAGGGCCTCGCGCCACGCGCGGCGTGCGCGCTGTACGGCAAGCTGTTCGGCTTGGAGGGGCGGTAGGGCTCGGGAGGAGGGTTTGCACCGCCGGGCCTGGTTTGGTATGTATAGGGTATCGGAAGAGCCGGGGAAGAGGGAGGGCGAAACCTAGAGCCTACGTCATCCGTCCTGATAATTGAGTGGGGTGCCGGCGAGCCCCCGGGGGATCAACGAGCCAAAGCTCCCTCTCGATCCTACCAAACGGCTCTACCCCTGGGTGACCTCTAGTAGTGCTCCCCAATGCTCCCGGCGCTCCCTGCTATCATTCGACCCCCGAGTCCGAAGGACTCGGGGGTCGTGCTGCTCAGGTATTCAGTTCCAGGCCGGGGGGCCAGGGCCCCCCCAAGCCCCCCCCCCCCCGAAAACAACCGGAGGCCGCGGGAACGTAATAGATGTGGAGAGAGGGAGAAGACAGGGTGGAAGCTCGGGGTTTGGGGGG
>CAYHEI010000152.1:4290-5148 GCA_964355385.1 uncultured bacterium
GGCCCCGGGCCCCCCGTGTAT
Source organism: uncultured bacterium (assembly GCA_964355385.1). GTDB lineage: Bacteria > Oederibacteriota > CAKKQC01 > CAKKQC01 > CAKKQC01 > CAYHEI01. Next base: position 4,312 of record CAYHEI010000152.1, read on the forward strand.
TCTTGCCCCCCGCGTCCCCTATGTCGGGGGGGGTGGGGCTGCTCTGTTTTTCTTTTCCTGGCGGGGGGCATGGGAACAGCCTTGGCCCCCGCGCGCTTCACTCCTCGTTCAGCGCGATTCACGTTAGGATAGGCGTCGCATGTCAGCTCGATCGTTCTCCGGGGTGTATGCGGCGCTGGTCACGCCGTACGACGCGGCGGGGCGCGTGGATCTCGGCGTGGTGCGCACGCTGACCCGCTACCTCGTCAACTCCGGCCTGAGCGGCGTCTGCCCCGTCGGCACCACGGGCGAGTTCCCGCAGCTGACCGCGGAGGAGAAGGCGGCCGTGAACCGTTCCGCCTGCGAAGCCGCCGGCGAGGAAGGCGTGGTGATCGCGGGCACGTGGGCGGTCACGGAAGCGGAGCGCGGCTTCCTCGCGCGCGACGCCGAAGCGCACCGCGCGGCGGCGGTGTTCTTGACAACCCCCATCTTCTATCCCGCCACCCCGACCGGCCTGCTGGGCTGGTACCGCGGGGTCCGCCGCCTGACGCGCCTGCCGCTCTTCGCGTACAACATCCCGCAGTTCGCGGTCAACGAGATTCCCGCCGCGGTGCTCGAGGAGCTCGCGGCGGACGGGACGATCTCGGGATACAAGGACTCCTCCAACGATCCCGCGCGGCTGGAGGACGTCGCCGGACGGCTGCGGGGCAAGGTCCGCGTCTTCGCCGGCAGCGAGGGCCTGTTCGAGCGGGCGCGCGCGCTCGGCGTGGACGGGTTCATCTCAGGGCTGGCCAACGCCTTTCCGCGGCTCGTGCTCGCGGTCTGGCGTGGCGAGGCGGGCGCGGCCGCCCGCCTCGC
>CAYHEI010000152.1:5158-7098 GCA_964355385.1 uncultured bacterium
GGGGGGGGGCGGGTGAGCTGCCCGCGGGGGCCCGCGCGGGCCCGGGGGGGGGGCGGGGGGGGGGGGGGGGCGGGGGGGGGGCGGCCGCCCCCGGCGCCACGGTCAAGGACATCGTCCGCGCGCACGGCGGCATCGCCGGAATCAAGTATCTCGTCCTACTGAAGGGGTTCGCCGTCGGCCCCGCCCGGGACCTCCTGTCGCCGCTCACCGCCGAGGACCGGGCCGCGCTCGAACGCCTCCACGCGGAGCACGGCGAGAAGGACTAGGACGTATCCAAGTCCTTCCAACGTCTATGCATCCAAAACCACTGCGCGGGTGACTCGCGGATCCAGGCTTCGACCCGCGCCGTGAGGCGCGCCATGCACGCGGCGAGCGCCTCGCGCTCGCGGGTGTCCGGACCCGCCACCGGCGCCTCGATCACCAGCCGCATCCCCCCGTTGCCGAGCCGAAAGAGGACAACCGGCAGCAGCGGCGCGCCGCTGCGAGCCGCCAGCAGCGCGGCGCCGAGGCCCGTCCGTGCCGGAGTGCCCAGGAAGGAGACGGGCGCACCCGCGCGGTAATGCTGGTCCACCAGCAGGCACACCACCTCGCCCCGGGCCAGCGCGCCGAGGCACCGGGCGAGCGCGCTGGCCCGGGGTTGGTCCTCGATGCTCCCGCCCCCCGCCCGCGCGCGCCCCTCGTCGAAGAGCCGGGCCACCGGAGCGCCCCCGGGTCGGCGGTAGAGCAAGGCGAAGGTCGCGCCGAGCGTCGGCAGCACGGCGCCGAGCGCGGGGAACGGCCCGAAGTGCGCGCTCACGGCGATCACGCCCCGCCCCTCCGCGAGCGCGGCCCGCAGATGCGCCTCGCCCTCGACAACGGTCCCCCGCACGTAGGCGGCGTGGCCGTCGCGGAACAGCGGGAGCAGGCCGGAGAACGCGGCAATCCAGTGCCGGAAGCTGTCGCGGACGAGCCCTGCGGCGTCCCGTTCCGGCCCGAACGCCCGCCGGACATTGCACTCCGCGACCCGTCGCCGGGCGCGCAGGACGTGGAACCAGAGCCAGGCCAGCGCCGCCTCCAGGCGCCGCGCGCCGCGCTCCCCCAGCCGGAGCCGCCCCCGGACGACGATGAGCAACAGGCGCCCCGCGGCGCCGTTCAGCAGGTCCCTCAAGCGATGCGCGGCACCCGGACGGGACGGCCGCGGCGCGCCGACTGGAGGCCGGCCGCGAGCGTCGCGATGGTCCGCGCCCCGTCCACGGCGTCCACGAGCGGCCGGCGGCCGGCGGCCACGCACGCCAGGAAGTGGCGCAGCTCGTCGCGCACCGGGTGCCCGTGCGTCTCGCGGAAACGGACCGTGCGCCACCCGTCGGCCGGACGCCGTTGCCCGCGCAGGTACACCCGCGCCGTCGGGGAGAAATCCGTCTCGATCGAGCCCCGGTCCCCGTACGCGTTCAGTCGCACGACGTGCTCCGGCCGGCGGCGGATGCCGGCCGTCACCCAGAGCTTGCCCGACGCGCCGCTCCGGAACTTCACCGCCGCGATGAAATCCGAGTCGAGGGGGAACTGCGGGAGCGAGGTCCGCGTGGAGTAGACGAAGACCTCGACGATCTCTCCCCCCACCCATTGCAACAGATCCATCGGGTGCACGCCGCCGCCGATCCAGAAGTCTTGGGGATGCCGGCGATCCGACCGCCACGGCGTCGCGCGATACACCAGCCGCATGTCGTGGATGTAGTCCGACTCGACGAAGAAGAGCCGCCCGAGCGCGCCCTCCGCCGCGAGCCGCCGGACGTGGGCGAACTGCGGAACGAAGCGGTTCACGTTGCCCACGGCGACCAGCCGGCCGGAACGACGCGCCAGCCGGACGAGCGCCCGCGCGTCGGCGAGGGTCGTCACCATGGGCTTCTCGACCATGACATGCTGCCCGGCTTGAAGCGCCCCGCACGCGTGGGCGAAGTGCAGAT
>CAYHEI010000153.1:0-2221 GCA_964355385.1 uncultured bacterium
GGGGGGGGGGGGGGGGGGTGGGGGGGGTGGGGGGGGGGGTGGGGGGGGGGGGGGGTGCGGGGGGGGGGGGGGGGGGGGGGGGGGGGGGGGGCCCCCCGCGACGGTGCCCGGCGGGCGCGCGCTCGCGGAAGCCGTCGCGGGCCGCCGGCGCGGTCCCAACTCGGTCGTGCGTCTCGGCGTCGTCGGCGTCAAGGGCCGGGGTCTCAACCACGTGCAGGACTACGCCAAGATGAAGGACGTCCGGGTGGCCGCGATCTGCGACGTGGACGAGAACGTCATCGGGGCCGCGATGAAGGCGGCGGAGGAGGGGGCCGGCCGCGCGCCCGCGTACCACCGGGACTTCCGGAAGCTGCTCGAGGACAAGACGCTTGACGGGGTCTCGATCGCGACCTGCAATCACACCCACTCGCTGATCGCGCTCTCGGCGCTCGCCGCGGGCAAGCACGTCTACGTCGAGAAGCCGCTCTCGCACAACGTGCGCGAGGGCGCGGCGCTGGCGGCGGGCGCGAAGGCCACCGGCCTGGTGGTCCAGCACGGCACCCAGAGCCGGTCTTCCCCGGGGCTGCAGGAGATGGTCGCGTACCTCCGGTCCGGCGCGCTGGGGCCGCTCACCGCCGTCAGGGCTTTTTGCTACAAGCGGCGGACCTCGATCGGGAAGCAGCCGCCGGCCCCGGTGCCGCAGGGCGTGGACTACGACCTCTGGCTGGGGCCGGCGCCGGTCCGGCCGTTCACCCGCAACCGCTTCCACTACAACTGGCACTGGCACTGGGACTACGGCAACGGTGACATCGGCAATCAGGGCGTCCACGAGATGGATCGCGCGCGCTGGGGGCTGGGCGCGACCGGCCACCCCGCCCGGATCATGAGCGTGGGCGGCCGGCTCGGGTACGAGGATGACGGTGAGACGCCGAACACCCTGATCACGCTTTTCGATTGGGGAGCGGTCCCGCTGCTGTTCGAGGTCCGGGGGCTCGAGACCGACGAGTACCGCGGCTGTCGCATCGGGGTGATCTACGACTGCCGGGACGGGTACGTCGTGAACCCCAACTACGAGTCCGCCACCGTGTTCGACAAGAATGGGAAGCAGCTCAAGACGTTCGGCGGCGGCGGAAACCATTTCCGGGGGTTCATCGACGCCGTGTTCGCGAACGACCCCGTCAAGGTCACGGCGCCCCCGGCGGAAGGCCACCTCTCCGCGTCGCTCTGCCACCTCGCGAACGTGTCGTACCGGACCGGCGAGCCCGCCGGGCTGGGCGCCGCGGGTGCGCCGTTCGGTCATGAGATCGCGGATGAGGCGTTCGGCCGGATGCGCGATCATCTCAAGGCGCAGGGCGTGGACCCCGCCCGCGCGGAGTACCGGCGCGGCCGCGCGGTCGTGTTCGACGGCGTCGCGGAGCGCATCCCCGCCGACGCGCAGGCCGACGCGCTGCTGACCCGGGAATACCGCAAGCCGTTCACGTTGCCCGCCCTCGGCTGATTCCGGTCTCCGTGCCGCTCTTGCTCGCGGCTCTCGCCTTGGCGGCTTCCGCCTCCGGGACGCCCAGCGAGACGGTCACCATCACCGGCACCTCCGTCGCGTTCGACCTCGTCCGGATCGCGGGCGCGCGGAGCGGCGTCGGATCTTTCCGGATCGGGGCGCGGGAGGTGACCTGGGACGAGTACGCGCTCTACGCGGAGTCCCGGCGGGACGAGCCGGTGGACGGGATCACGCGGCCGTCGCAGCCGGACGTCGTGAACCCGCGAGACCCGTTTCCCGACGGTACGGTGCAAACCGGGCGGCATCCCGCGCGGTCCATCGGGTGGCACGGGGCCATGGCATATTGCGCCTGGCTGTCCAAGCGCACCGGCCGCCGGTTCCGGCTGCCGACGGAGGCGGAATGGGAGCGCGCCGCCGGCGACACGCCCGATCTCAAGCGCGCCTGGCACGCCGGGAACAGCGGTGGCCACACGCATCCCGTCGGGACCCTCGCGCCGAACGGCCGGGGCGTGTACGACCTCTTCGGCAACGTCTGGGAGTGGTGCCTCGAACCCGCGAGCGCGGCGGGGGCGGGGGTGGTCGTGCGCGGCGGGGGCTGGAACACGAAGGCGGCGGAGCTGACCGGACGCGCGCGGCGGCGGATGCCGGTCGCGGCGTGGCTGGAGAGCGACCCCAAGCGCCCGCTGCGCGCCTGGTGGCTGACCGACGCGCCGTTCGTGGGGTTCCGGGTCGTCGCGCCGGACG
>CAYHEI010000153.1:2231-7077 GCA_964355385.1 uncultured bacterium
CGGGGGGGGGGGGGGGGGGGGGGGTTGGGGGGGGGGGGGGCCCGGGCGGGGCGGGGGGGGGGGGGGGGGCCGCCCCGCGGGGGGGGGGGGGGGGGGGGGGGGGGGGGGGGGGTCCGCCGGGGGGGCCCCGACGGGGGCGCGGACCGCGGCGTCCGCCCGCCTCGCCGGGCGTGGGGTGAAGGTAGCCGACCCGGGTTCCGATCCTTTCTGGGTCGCGCGCATCACCGGCGAACTCCTCTACGAGTCCGGCGACCCGCTGGACGAAGTGGAGCTTGAGGTGTGCTTCCTTGATCCAGCGGGTGCGCCCGTCCGGGTGGATCCCCGCGGCAAGCCGGCGTACGGGATCGTGTTCCCGGTGCTCGCGGCGAGCGTCCATGAAGACGGCCGGCGGCGGCCGCTGCGCACGGGCGGCTCCCGCCGGTTCTCCGTCGAGGTGCCCCGGCCGTTCGACGAAGTGGGCCCGGTGCCGGTCGGCGGCCCGCGGGTGCGAGTGACATGGGTCCGCTTCGCGCGCTAGTCCTTACCGCCGGGTGCGTCGCGACGGCGGCGCGCGCGGCCGACCGGGTCGAGTTCACGCACACCGGCATGGGTACGACGTTCCGAATCATGCTCTACGCCGAAGCTTCCGCGCCGGCTGCGGCGGCCGCCGGGCGGGCCTTCGCCGAGATGGATGCCGTGGAGGCCGCGCTCTCCGACTACCGCTCCGACAGCGCGATCGCCCGGCTCGGCGCAGCGGCGGGGGGCGCCGCGTTGCCGGTCTCGCCGCTCACCGCGGAGGCGCTGCGGGCGGCCCGGCGTTTCGCGGAGGAGACCCAGGGCGCGTTCGATCCGACCGTCGCGCCGGTCGTCCAACTCTGGCGCGCGGCGCGGGCCTCCGGCCGGCTGCCTCCGGCGGACGCGGCCCGCGCCGCGTTCGCGCTGGTCGGGTGGCGCGAGCTGGAGGTCGGGGAGCAGACGGCGCGGCTGGCCCGTGTCGGCATGCGGCTCGACCTCGGGGGGATCGGCAAGGGGTTCGCGTGTGACCGGGCGCTGGCGAGCCTGCGCGGCGCGGGGTTCGCCCGCGCGCTCGTCGCCGCGGGGGGCGACCACGCCGCCGGCGACCCTCCACCGGGCGAGCTCGGCTGGCGCATCCGGATCGACGAGAGCGGCCCGGTGCTGACCGTGAGCCGGTGCGGCGTGTCCACGTCGGGCGACTCGGTCCAGCACGCCGACATCGGCGGCCGCCGGTACTCCCATATCATCGACCCCCGAACCGGCCGGCCGGTCGAGGGGATGGGATTCGTGACGGTGATCGCGGAGAACGCCACCGCCTCGGACGCGCTCGCGACCGCGCTCTCGGTGCTGGGGCCCGAGGCCGGGCTCGCGCTCGCGACCCGGCGCCCCGCGACCCGGGCGCGGATTCGGTGGCGTGCGGGCGCGGAAACGCGGACGGTGACGACGCCCGGGTTCGACACGCCGACCGTGCCGGACATGTTCCGGTTCTTGCCCGGCACGGTTGAGGTCACGCTCGCCGGCCGGCCGTTCACGACCTACCGGTACGCGAACTCCGACGGCACGCCGCTGCGCCGTCCTTTTTTCTCTCCCGTGCTGGCCGATGACGGCACCCCCGTCACGGCGGATCAGCTCACCGCCGGCGGCGACCATCCCCACCACCGGTCCCTTTGGGTCGGCCACGGCGACGTGAACGGAACTGACCATTGGGGGACGAACGACCGGACGCCCGGCGGCCCCCGGCAGCTTCCGCGCGGCCTGCCCGTCGTGGAGGGGAACGCCCTCGTCACCGCCTCGACTGGGAGTGCGGACCCGGCTGCGTCATGACGGAAGAGCGGCGAGTCGAGTTCCTCGCGTATCCCGACGGATCGCGCGCCATCGACGTCATCTCGCTCTTCGGCGCCGGACCTGGCTCCCCGCCGATCCGGCTGGGCGACACGAAGGAAGCGGGGCTCGTCGCCGTCCGGGTGGCGCCCGCGCTGTCCGCCAGTCCCGTCATCACCGCGTCGTCGGGGTGCGCCGGCGAGCCGCACTGCTGGGGGAAGCCCGCCGCGTGGTGCGATCTCGCGGGTCCTGCGCAGGGCCCCACCTACGGCGTCGCGGTGCTCGCGCATCCCGAGAATCCCCGCTTCCCCGTCCGCTGGCACGTCCGCGCCTACGGGCTGCTTGCCGCGAATCCGTTCGGGCTCGCGGCGTTCGACAAGGCGCCGCCCGGTACGGGGGACTTCCTCCTCGATTCGCGCACCGGGGCTCTCTTCCGCCACCGGGTGATCGTCCACCGCGGAAGCGCCGCCGCCGCGGGGATCGCGGCGAAGTACGACGAGTTCGCGGGAACGTCGAATCAGCCGCAGATCGAGCGGGCCGATCGGCTGGCCCGGCTCGACTGGCGGATTCCTGACCCCAATCCCTGGTGGACGTTCGACGGCGGGACGATCACCGGCCGGCAGGACCCGGAGCGCCGGGGCCATGTGCTCGAGTCGCGGCAAGTCTTCCGGGACGTTCTCGTCGAGCTCGAGTACCGGTACACCGGCGACGTGGACAGCGGGGTCTTCCTGCGCGCCGGCCGCCGGTGGCAGTGCCAGATCGGGATCTCCCGGAGCCTGCGCCGCGACATGACCGCGTCGATCTACGACGAGCAGCGCAAGTACGTCGCGGAAGCGCGGGAGGCGCCGGCGCTCAACACCCCCGGCGCGTGGCACCGCCTGCGCATCGAGGCGCGCGGCGACCGCTTCCGGCACTGGCTCGACGGCCGGCTGGTGCTGGACTACACGGACCCGGCGTTCACGGGGGAGGGGCCCGTCGGCCTCCAGCTCCACGGGGGAGTCGCCGACATGCGCATCGAGTTCCGGGGCGTCCGGGTGCTGAATCTCGCCGATCCGTCTATCATGATCCGGTGATCTCCAGCGCCCGCCTCCCCGAACTGCTGGCCGCCTGCCTCGTGCTCGCCACCTGGCCTGTCGTGGCCGCTGCGGTGACGCAACCGCCCGCGGCCGCGCCGCTGCGACTCCGGCCCGGCGACCGCATCGTCTTCCTCGGAGATTCCATCACCGAGCAGCGCATGTACACCAACTATGTCGAGACCTACCTCGTCCTCCGCTATCCGGGGCTGAACCTGTCCTTCGCCAATGCGGGCTGGGGGGGCGACACCGCTCGGGGCGGCGCGGGCCGGCTGGAGCGGGACGTGCTCGGCGCGCACCCGACGGTCGTCACGATCTGCTTCGGGATGAACGACGGCGGGTACGGCTGGTCCAGCACGCAGGACGCGGCCTCCGGCTACGGGAAGGCGGTGCGCGGGATCGTCGACCGGCTCGCCGCGAAGGGGGTGCGCGTGGTGCTCATGACGCCCGGGGTCGCGGATGACCGCGTGCCGGGGCTCAAGTGGCTCCGCGACCAGACCGACTACAACCGGGGCGCGCTGCGCGCCATCGCCGACGAGGCGCTTGCGATCGCGCGCGAGCGGAACCTGCCCGTCGTGGACCTGCACGCGCTCATGACCCACGCGCTCGCCGCGAGCGGGCGGAAGGGCGTGGACATGGGGAAGGACGGCATCCATCCCGACGAAGGGGGCTCGCTCATCATGGCGCACGCGCTGCTCACGGCGCTCGGGGTCCCGGCCCGGCGCGAGACGCTCGAGCGCGATCTCGCCGTGACGGGCACGGCCTTCGACCTCACGGTGGACCCGCTGCCGTACGCGGTGGAGGCGCCGGCCCGGAAGATGCTGCCGTTCCTGCCGTTCAACGAGGAGTTCAACCGGGTTCGGCTCGTGCTGCGGGGCCTGCAGGCCCCCACCGCGGTGCTCGCGTTCGACGGCGCGCTCACGCCCGTGCTCGCTCGTGCGGCGCTGGAAGCGGGCCTGCCGCTCGAGGAGCTGTGGGGGAGCGGCGCCGTGGAAGAGGCGGAGCGCGCCGCCACGATCACCCGGGAGAAGGCGAACCTGTACCGGCAGCTCTGGCGGGCGCTGTCCCTGCCCGACAACTGGTGGCTGGAGGCTCCGTACGATCCCGAGCCGCACCGGATCGCGCTGAAGGCGGTGGAAGCTCTCGAGGCGTGGCGGCGCAAGACGATTGTCCCCAAGCCGATGCGCGTCGAGGTCCGGACCGCGGACGAGGCGCCGGTGGCGCTGGCGGCCGGGAGCGTCCTCACCCGCTGGCGCGCGGCGGCCGGCTTCTCAGCGGGTCCGGCCGCGGTACCGACCGGCACGGGCCTGACGCGCGTGTCCGATCCGCAACAGCCGCTGCCGGACTGGCCGCGGATCGCGCTCGACGGCGTGGCGGCCGACGGCCTGCGCTCCGCGTATGCGCGCGACCTGCCGCTGCCCTTCCCCGTGCTGGCGGTGGTGGAATCCGACCGGGCGCAGCGTGCGACGATCACGCTGGAAGGCAAGGGCCCGGTGACGGTGTATCAGAACGGCCGCCGGATCCGGGAGATCAAAGGAGAGAAGGAAGAGCGGACGATCCCGTTGTCCCTCCGGGCCGGCACGAACCGGCTGCTGCTGGTCTTTGGGCCGCACAAGGAAGCGCTGCGGGGCTTCGTCGCCCGCGTCACGGCGCTGCCCGCCCCCGCCCGCACTCGCTGGTAGCGCGGACGTTCGGCGTTAGAATCAAGGATATGACGGACGACCGGGATCCGGTGATGCGGCCCGAGGAAGCCCGCACCATTCGGTTCGTGTTGTTTGTCGCCGCGGCGGTCAACATCATGTTCTGGGTCGCGCGGGCGCGCCTGGACCTGGGACAGGGCGACCCGCTCCGGAACCGCCTGCTGCTGAGCGCGGCGTGGGGGGCCGCCGGGGCGGGGGCGGGGGGGGGGGGGGGGGGCCCCCCGGGGGGGGGGCCGGGGGGGGGCGGGGCCGCCGGGG
>CAYHEI010000154.1:0-7050 GCA_964355385.1 uncultured bacterium
CGGGGCGCCAAGCCCGCGCACGTGCCGATCCCGTCGCTGCTGGCGACCGCCGCGGTCCACCATCACCTGATCCGCAACCGGGAGCGGACCCGGGCGAGCCTGATCGTCGAGTCCGGCGAGCCCCGCGAGGTGCATCACTTCTGCCTGCTCGTGGGGTACGGCGCGAACGCCATCAACCCTTGGCTGGCGCTCGAGACGGTGTCGGACCTCGTCGCGCGGGGGATCGTCACCACGGGGAACGGGGACGAGAAGGCCCTGAAGGCCTACGTGAAGGCCGCGAACAAGGGCGTGCTGAAGACGATGTCGAAGATGGGGATCTCCACCGTCCAGTCGTACCGCGGAGCGCAAATCTTCGAGGCCATCGGGCTCGGCCGCGAGCTGGTGGACCGGTACTTCACCTGGACCACGAGCCGGCTGTCGGGCATCGGGCTGGCGGACATCGCGGTCGAGGCGGCCGCCCGGCACGACGAGGCCTTCCCCGAGCGGCCCGCCCGGGCGCTCGACCTCGACTGGGGCGGCCAGTACCAGTGGCGGCGGGAGGGGGAGTACCACATGTGGAACCCCGAGACGATCCACCTGCTCCAGCAGGCCGTCCGCACGGGCGATTACGAGGCCTACAAGAAGTACGCCCGCCTGGTGAACGACGAGGCGACCCGGGCGTGCACCCTGCGGGGCATGTTCGAGTTCAAGGGGGGAACTCCGATCCCGCTCGACGAGGTCGAGCCGGTGACGGAGATCGTCAAGCGGTTCGCTACGGGCGCGATGTCCTACGGTTCCATCAGCCAGGAAGCCCACGAGACGCTCGCGATCGCGATGAACCGGATCGGCGCGCGCTCCAACACCGGCGAGGGCGGCGAGGACCCGGCGCGGTACGTCCTGGACGCGAACGGAGACAACCGGAACAGCGCCATCAAGCAGGTGGCATCGGCCCGGTTCGGCGTGACGAGCGAGTACCTCGCGAACGCCCGGGACCTCCAGATCAAGATGGCGCAAGGCGCGAAGCCCGGCGAGGGCGGCCAGCTGCCCGGGCACAAGGTCTACCCGTGGATCGCCAAGACCCGGCATGCGACGCCGTTCGTGGGGCTGATCTCCCCGCCGCCGCATCACGACATCTACTCGATCGAGGACCTGGCGCAGCTGATCTTCGACCTCAAGAACGCGAATCCGTCGGCGCGCATTCACGTGAAGCTGGTCGCCGAGGTCGGCGTGGGCACCATCGCCGCCGGGGTGGCGAAGGGCCGGGCGGACGTGGTTCTGATCTCGGGCTACGAGGGCGGCACGGGCGCGTCGCCGCTCTCCTCGCTGCGCCATGCGGGGATCCCGTGGGAGATCGGCCTGGCGGAGACGCAGCAGGTGCTCGTGCGGGAGAAGTTGCGGGACCGGATCGTCGTGCAGACCGACGGCCATCTCAAGACGGGCCGGGACGTCGCGATCGCCGCGCTGCTCGGGGCCGAGGAGTTCGGGTTCGGCACGTCCTCGCTGGTGTCGCTCGGGTGCATCCTGATGCGGGTCTGCCACCTCGACACGTGCCCCGTCGGGGTGGCGACGCAGAACCCCGCCCTGCGCGCGAAATTCGCGGGCAAGCCCGAGGCTGTGATCAACATGATGATGTTCATCGCGCGGGAGCTCCGCGAGATCATGGCGCAGCTCGGCTTCCGGACCGTGGCGGACATGGTCGGCCGGGTGGATCTGCTCGACGCCTCCGAGGTCGTGGACCACTGGAAGGCCGGCGGGCTCGACCTGGCCCCGCTCTTCCACAAGCCCCCGAACTGGGGCGAGGTGCCGATGCACAAGGTGCGGGACCAGGATCACCGGCTCGAGGCGGTGCTGGATCGCACCCTCATCGCCCGGTCCGCGGCGGCGCTCGACGCCGGACAGCGCGTCGCGCTGGAGCTGCCGATCAGCAACCAGGACCGCACCACGGGCGCGATGCTCGGCTACGAGCTCACGAGGCGGCACGGCGGCAAGGGACTTCCCGCCGACACGATTCAGGTGTCGTTCAAGGGATCGGCCGGCCAGAGCTTCGGCGCGTTCGTGCCGGCCGGCGTGACGTTCGTGCTCGAGGGCGACGCCAACGACTACCTGGGCAAGGGGCTCTCGGGGGGCCGGATCATCGTCTTCCCCCCGGCGGGGGTGACCTTCAAGGCGGAGGAGAACATCCTCATCGGGAACGTCGCGCTGTACGGGGCGACCGGCGGCGAGGCGTACTTCCGCGGGATCGCGGGCGAACGCTTCTGCGTCCGGAACAGCGGGGCGCGCGCGGTCGTCGAGGGGACGGGCGACCACGGCTGCGAGTACATGACCGAGGGGCGCGTGGCCGTGCTGGGCCGGACCGGGCGGAACTTCGCCGCGGGGATGAGCGGCGGCATCGCCTACGTGCTCGACGAGGCCGGCGACTTCGCCGCCCGCTGCAACCCGGAGATGGTCGATCTTGATCCCCTGGCCGCAACTTTAGACCAATTGGAACTAAGGAACATGATCGAGGTGCACGCGCGGCACACCGGCAGCCCGGTCGCCGCGCGTCTGCTCGCGGACTGGCCGGGCGCGCTCAAGAAGTTCGTAAAGGTCTTCCCGCGCGACTACAAGCGGGCGCTCGCGGAGCTGTCCAAGGCCGGGACGGAAGCGAAAGTCTGATGGGGAAGCCCACCGGATTTATCGAGATCAAGCGGCAGGGGATGGCGACCCGGCCGGTCGCGGAGCGGCTCAAGGACTGGAAGGAAGTGTACCGGCCGATGCCCGTGGAGCAGGTTCGGCAGCAGGCGTCCCGCTGCATGGACTGCGGCGTGCCGTTCTGCCACACGGGGACGTCCATCCCGGCGGGCGGAATCGGCTGTCCGCTGAACAACATCATCCCGGACTGGAACGATCTCGTGTACCGCGACCGCTGGCGGGAAGCGCTCGACCGGCTGCACGCCACGAACAACTTCCCCGAGTTCACCGGCCGGTTGTGCCCGGCGCCGTGCGAATCTTCCTGTGTCCTGGGCATCAACGAGTTGCCGGTCACCATCAAGTACGTCGAGGTGAACATCATCGACCGCGCCTGGGCCGAGGGCTGGGTGGTGCCGCAGCCGCCCAAGGTCAAGACGGGAAAGAAGGTTGCGGTCGTCGGCTCGGGCCCCTCCGGGCTGGCCTGCGCGCAGCAGCTCGCCCGGGTCGGGCACGCGGTGACCGTGTTCGAGCGCGCGGACCGGATCGGGGGCCTCCTGCGGTACGGGATTCCCGAGTTCAAGCTGGAGAAGCGGCACCTGGACCGGCGGCTGGAGCAGCTGAAGGCCGAGGGGGTCGAGTTCAAGACCGGCGCCCACATCGGGGTCGACGTGGACTCGGCCCAGCTCCGGAAGGACTTCGACGCCCTGGCCTTGTGCGGCGGCGCGACGTGGAGCCGCGGTCTATCGATTCCCGGCCGCGAGCTGAAGGGCGTCCACTTCGCCATGGAGTTCCTCCCGCAGGCCAACCGCATCCAGATGGGGGAGACCGTGCGGGATCAGATCATGGCGACGGGCAAGGACGTCGTCATCCTGGGCGGCGGCGATACGGGCGCGGACTGCCTGGGAACGGCCCACCGCCAGCACCCCAAGTCGGTCAAGCAGTTCGAGATCCTGGCGCGGCCGCCGGAGAAGCGCGCCGGCGACAACCCGTGGCCGAACTACGACCGGATCTTCCGCACCGCCAGCGCGCACGAGGAGGGCGGGGAGCGGGATTTCGGCATCGACACGCTGGAGTTCCTGGGCGCGAACGGCGCCGTCCGCGCGCTCAAGTGCATCCGGGTCGAGTGGGAGCCCCAGCCCGGCGGCCCGCCGAAGCTCCGGCGGGTTGCGGGATCCGAGTTCGAGATACCCGCGCAGCTCGTGCTCCTGGCGCTGGGCTTCATGGGGCCGGAAAAGGACGGCATGCTCGCGAAGCTCGGCATGGAGCTCGATCAGCGCGGTAACGTCAAGGCGGACGCGAACAAGATGACGAGCATCGAGGGGGTGTTCACCGGTGGCGACATGACCCGCGGCCAATCGCTGATCGTCTGGGCCATCGCGGAAGGGCGTGCGACCGCGCGCGGCATCGACCGCTGGCTCATGGGGACGACCGAGCTGCCCTGACCCCTCGAGCGGTCTGCATCGGCCTCTTCGGGTCCCTCATCGTGGACCTGGTCATGGCCTACAACGACTACTACCTCCACAACTCGCTCCTGATCGGCACCCACTTCCCCGTCGCGTCCATCGCGCTGTTGCTCCTGCTCGTCTTCGGGGTCAACGCGGCCGCCCGCCGGTGGTTCCGGTCCGGCGGCCTCGCGGCGGGGGAGCTCTTGCTCATCTGGGGGATGATCGGGGTCGCGGGCGGCATCTGCTCGGCGGGCGTCATGCGGTACTTCCCCTCGTACATGGTCGCGCCGGCCTACTATGCGACCGGCGGAAGCTCCATCGGCGAGTTCGTGGTCAAGCACCTGCCGGCCTGGAGCGTCGTGAGCCGCGATCCCGCGGATCCCGCGGTGCGCTGGTTCATGGAGGGGCTGCCCCAAGGCCGTGCCATCCCGTGGGGGGCGTGGGCGGCTCCGATGGCTGCGTGGGGGACGCTCATGTTGTGCCTGTTCGGGGGCACGTTCGCGCTCGCGTCGCTGCTGTACCGGGAATGGGTTGACCATGAACGACTCGTCTTCCCGCTCGTCCAGCTTCCGGTCGAGATGGCCTGCGCTGCTCCGTCCGGGCAGGCGTTCAACGCCTTCCTGTCGAATCGGTACACGTGGCTGGGGGTCGCGGTGCCGGTCCTCGTGCACGGGGTGAACGGGATGCGGGCGTATGTGCCCGCGCTCCCGGCGATCCCGCTCGATTGGTCCACCTGGGGCCTGTTCGCCGACCGGCCCTGGAGCGAGTTCAATCTCGCCTCCGCGCACCTCTACTTCACCGTCGTGGGGCTCACCTTCCTGCTGCCGGCCCAGCTCGCGTTCTCCCTCTGGGGATTCTTCGTCCTGTACCGGTTGAGCTACGTCTACATCGCGTGGCTGGGCGCCGGGGCCACGGGATTCTGGGGAAGCTGGGAGAGTCAGATCGCGGTCTTCGAGACCGGGGGCGCGACCTTCGTGCTGTGCGGGTTCATCTTGTGGACGGCCCGGCGCCCGCTCGCGGCTTGGTGGCGGCGGGTGCGCTCCGGTCGCCGGGAAGAAGGCACCGATCTGCTGGGTCCGCGTGCCGCCGCGCTCCTGCTGGCGGGAGGCATCGGCGGCATGGCGGCGTGGTTCATGCTGGCCGGCGCGCAATGGTGGGCGGGGCTGGCCGCGGTGCTGGTGTTCCTCGCGACCAACCTCGTCCTGACCCGGGTCGCCGCCGAGATGGGTTTCATGCTCCTCGCGACCAGCCTGTATCCGTTTGACTTCATCACGGCGCTGGTGCCCGCCGCGTGGCTCACGGGTCCGACCGTGAGCGTGCTGGCCCTGTCCAAGGGCGTGCTCATGCACGACTTCCGGGAGATCCTGATGCCGTACGTGATGAACGGGCTCAAGGCCTGCGACCAGGCGCGGGTGAAGCTGGGGGGCGTCGTGCGGGTGTTCGCCGTCACGGCGGTGCTCGCGCTGGTGATCTCCGCCTACGGTCGCGTCGCCACCTACTACAAGTACGGCGGGGTCAACATGGACGAGTGGGCGAACGTGTCGGGCGTCCAGTCGATGCTGGGCGCGGGCGGGGACTATCTCAAGAACCCGCCCCGGTACGAGCTGATGAAGGCGGGAGACCTGTCTCTCGCGCCAGCCTCGGTCGCGCATGTCGGCGTGGGGGCGGCCCTGATGGGTGGACTGCTCTTTCTCCGGGCGGCCTTTCCCTGGTGGCCGCTGCACCCGCTGGGGTTCGTCATCTGCACCTGTTGGGTCCTCTACTGGGCCGGGATGTGGTTTTCGATCTTCCTGGGGTGGGCGGCCAAGTCCGCCGTCATGCGCTTCGGCGGCGCCTCGGCCTACCGCCGCTTCCTGCCCTTCGCCCTCGGGCTGGTCCTGGGAGAGTCCGTCATCGCCCTCGTCTGGACCCTGATCTCGCTCGCCACCGGCACTCCCAACGTTCCGATCATGCCGAATTGATCGCCGCCCAAACCCTCTCCCTTCCAGGGAGAGGGGAGAGTGAGGGTGACTCCGCGACGATCAGCCGACCTGCTGGCGCAGGAAGACCGCCACGCCTGACTTCTCCAGCTTCCCTCTTGCGATGTTCAGCACGAGGTCTTCCCAGGTCTTGGTGCTCACGGGGAGGTCAATGCCGTTCAGGTAGAGGAAGGTGAGCGCGCTTACCGTAGCGACGCGCTTGTTGCCGTCGATGAATGGGTGGTTGCACGCAATCCCGTGGAGGTACGCTGCGGCCATCTCGTACAAGTCCCCATGCAAGTACCGGCCACCGAATGTTGCCGCCGGCGCCGCGAGGGCGGATTGCAGCAGGCCAAGATCCCGCACGCCAGGCGACCCTCCATGGTCTCTGATCTGACGCTCATGGAACAGCAGGACGTCGTGAAGGCCGAGGAACATCGGCTCCATGGATCGTAGAGGTCAGCCCGCGAGGCGCTTGAGGACCGCGTGATGCTTTCGGCCGACATGCTCGTAGGCCTTCAGTACTCTCTCGCGGTCCTTCGCATTGTGGATCGGGCTGACGATCAGAACTTGTCCGTCGGTGCTGATGTCCAACTGAGTCTCATCGTCGATGTGCAGCAGTTCGAGGACCGGCTTGTCGATGACGAGTGCGAGACTGTTGCCGTGCTTGGTGAGGGTCTTGGTCATTGGTATCCTCCTTTGTGAGTACATTGTATCACCATAGGAGGAGGGAGAGAATTACAGCCGCGGAAGGGTGATCGAGACCTGCTTCTGGTACTTGCCCTTCTTGTCGGCGTAGGAGATTTCGCAGGGCTCGTCGCCTTCGAAGAAGAGGACCTGGGCGATGCCCTCGTTGGCGTAAATGCGCGCCGGGAGCGGCGTGGTGTTCGAGATCTCGAGCGTGGCGTAGCCCTCCCACTCGGGCTCGAAGGGCGTCACGTTCGTCACGATGCCGCAGCGCGCGTAGGAGCTCTTGCCCAGGCACACCGTCAGCACGT
>CAYHEI010000155.1:0-7020 GCA_964355385.1 uncultured bacterium
GGAGCTTCTCGCGCGAGAGCGCCATCGCCTGTGCCGGCTCCCATCCGTGGCCGGCCGCATGCCGCGCGAGCGAGCGCACGCTCAGCGCCGCCTGCGCGCGATCGCCCGCTCGAAGCGCCGCACGCGCCCCCGAGCGCACGCTCAGCGCAGCACCACGAACCGTGTCGTGCGCTGCAGCCCCGCGGCCTCGACTCCCCCCCGCCCACCCGTCGCGGCCAAACCGAGCCGGCGCACCACGGCCCCGATCCAGAGCCACAGCCCCAGCCCGACGAGCCCCTGCTCTGCGGCGAGCTGAAGATAGTCGTTGTGCGCCCGGAATTCCTTCGGCGCGAAGTGGAACCCCGCCTTCGCCTGCGCCGCCCGAAAACGCGCCTGGACCAGCGGGAAGCGCGTCCGGAAATGCTCCGGTCCATTCCCGAGCACGGGCGCGTCCCGCGTCATGAGCGCCGCCGCGCGCCACAGGGCGAATCGGTGCTTGACCGTCCAGCCCTTGAAATTCACCGCGTCCCGCAGCCGGTCGCCCAGCGGGAGGGCGTTCTTGCCGAAGACCGCCGGGCTGGAGATGGTCACGGCGATCGCCAGGGCGAATCCGCCGAAGGCGGCCAGCCAACCGGCGTTGCGCCGTGCGAGGTCCCGGCCGCCCGGAACGCGCCGCCACAGGCACCACGCGGCGATCCCCGTCCCCGCGAGGGCGCCCAGGCAGGCGCTGCGCGTCTGGGAAAAGAGCAGCGCCAGGAACGCCAGGAGCACGAGCAGCGCGAGCAGGTCCTTGCGCTCCTCGTCCTCCTCGCCCAGCCACCGGGCCGTCGCGAGGACGAACACCGGCGCCAGGAGCTCCGCGAAGAACACGGGGTTCCCCACGGTTCCGAAGCAGCGCGAGCCCCAGGACGAATCCCAGGGGAGGAACTCGATGCCCGCGTACTGCAAGATTCCGTAGAGCGCCTCCACCCCGCCCGCCGCGAGCAGCGCGGTGACCACGCGCTCGCGGTCGGCGGGAGCGGACGCCGCGGCGGGCACGAGGAGCCCGAGCGCGACGGCGGCGACGAGAACGCCCGCGGCCTCGAGTCCGAGCGCGGGGTTCACGGCCGTGAGGGCCGAAGCGGCGGCGGCGGCCGTGAAGGCGAGCGCGGGGGCCGCCGCGGGATGGCGGTGCGCCGCCTTCAGGGTGCCGCCGCGGGCGAACCAGGACGCCCACGCCGCAACCGCGAGCGCCTCGAGAGCGAGCCGCTTCGGCAGGTCGAGCGGGGACGCGAGCAGCCCCGGGGCGACGATGAGCGGGACGGCGAGCGCGGCGGCCGCGAGGCACCAGACCGGGACGGCGAACAGCCGGGGGATCACCTTGCTACGGCCGATGCAAACGAAAGCGAGCGGTCAACATCTCCTCCTATGCCGAGCGTGCTCCTGCACGCTAGAATAGCATGATGAACGAAAGACACGCGGTCGGGTTCGGTGCGACGTTCATCGTCCTCTCCTCTTGGGCCGCCCGGCTCAGTCAGTCGGGACACTGAGGCCTCTCCCCCGCATGACCGCCTCTCGCCCCCCGGCGGCGCTCGCCCTCTTCTTGAAGTACCCGGAGCCCGGGCACGTCAAGACGCGCCTGGCGACGGCGCTGGGCGCCGAGCGGGCCGCCCGGCTCTACCGGGAGTGCATGCTCATGGTGCTCGCGAAATCCCTCCGGCTTCACGG
Organism: uncultured bacterium; assembly: GCA_964355385.1. GTDB lineage: Bacteria > Oederibacteriota > CAKKQC01 > CAKKQC01 > CAKKQC01 > CAYHEI01. The sequence continues at coordinate 1,687 of CAYHEI010000155.1, forward strand.
CGCGGACGTGTTCGTCTTCTACCTCCCGCGGGACCGGGGGCCCGCGGTCGAGCAACTGGTCATGTCGCGGTTCGGGCGGTTCGAGGGCCGGTTCGTGCCCCAGGCCGCGGGGGACCTGAGCGCGCGCCTGCACGCGGCGCTGGCGCACCTGCACGGCCTCGGCTACGAGCGCCAGTTCGTGCTGGGCACCGACTCGCCCACGCTGCCGCTGGAGATCATCCAGCGCGGCGTGGACAGCCTGTCCGATCACGACGCCGTCCTGGGCCCCTCGTGGAACGGCGCCTACTACCTCATCGGCCTGACGCAGCCGGACGCGCGGATCTTCGCCGATGTCGCGTGGGGCTCCGGCATGGAGCTGAGCCGGACCTTCGCGAACCTCACCGGGCTCGGGCGGAAGGTCGCGATGCTGCCGCGCTGGCAGGACGTCGACTCTCCGGACGATCTTCCCTTCCTGGAAGGCCAGGTTCGCACCGCGGACTACCAGCGGTTGAAGAGCATCCTCATGGAACCGAAGGGCGCTCCGGAAGCGCCGCAATGATGGGATCTCCCGGCTCTTGTCCGCTCTTCATCGGAACCATACAATAACAGCATGAGAACCGACCGCGTGATTCGAGGCGGCGCCGAAGGCGGCGAGCATATCATGAGCGTGGGGGTCATGCTCGCTCAGGCGCTCGCCCGCTCGGGCTACGAGGTCTATACGCTGACGGTCATCCCGTCCGAGATCAAGGGCGGCCCGGCCAACTTCACCGTCCGCGTGGACACCACGCCCGTGTACTCCCAGGGAGGAGACCTGGACGCCCTCATGTGCTTCAACGAGGAGGCCTTCGCGCTCCATCGCACGGCGCTCAGGCCGGGCGGCCTGCTGATCTTCGATCCGCAGCGTTTCACCCCGCCCGCCGGCGACTTCGCGGTCTACCCGATCGAGCTCGAACATCTCGCGGTCCAGGAGGTCAAGTCGGCCGTCTCCAAGAACGTCGTCGCCTTCGGAGCGCTGGCCCGGATGCTGGGGCTGCCCCTCGAGATCTGCGACCGGATGGTCCGGCAGAAGCTGGGGCGCCGGGGTCCCGACGTGGTGGAGCGGAACCTCAAGGCCCTGACGGTGGGATTCGAGTACGTCGCGACGCACCAGCCCCCCCTCGACCTGACGCTCCCCCCGGCGCGCCCCAAGACCATCGACCGGCTCGTCGCGTCGGGCAACGAGATGATCTCCCTCGGGGCGATCGCGGCGGGCTGCCGCTACTACGCGGGCTACCCCATCACCCCGGCCAGCGACATCATGGAGTTCCTCGAGAAGGAGCTGCCCAAGTTCGGGGGGTTCGCGCTCCAGACCGAGGATGAGATCTCGGCAATCGCGTCCTGCGTCGGCGCCTCGTACGCCGGCGCGAAGGTCCTGACGGCCACCTCCGGGCCCGGTCTCTCCCTGATGACGGAGATCATGGGTTTGGCCGCCATGACCGAAACGCCCCTGGTGGTCGTGAATGTCCAGCGCGGCGGGCCTTCCACAGGCCTGCCGACCAAGACCGAGCAGTCCGACCTCAACCTGACGGTCTTCGGGGGCCACGGCGACGCCCCCCGCCTCGTGCTCGCACCGGCCGACGTGGAGGACTGCTTCTACACCACGCTGGACGCGTTCAACCTCGCCGAGCGGTACCAGATGCCCGTGATCCTCATGTCGGACTACTCCCTGGCCACGCGGACCCAGACCATCCCCCGCCCCGACTTCGCGGCGGTGAAGCCGGAGAGCCGGGTCATTCCCGGTCCCGCGGAGCTCAAGGGATACCTCCGCTACCGGCTCACGCCCAACGGGGTCTCGCCCATGGCCCTGCCCGGCATGCCCGGCGGGCAGTACACCGCGACCGGCCTCGAACACAACGAGGCGGGCGCACCGCACATGACTCCGGACACGCACCGAAAGATGACCGAGAAGCGCTTCCTGAAGGTGTCCGAGGCGGCCAAGGAGCCGGGCTTCACCCGCCGGTTCGGCGCCCTGGACGCAACGGTCGGCGTCGTCTGTTGGGGCTCCACGACCGGGCCCGTCCGCGAAGCGATCGGCTGGGCGCTCGAGCGCAAGCTGCCGGTGGCCGCCCTGCAGGTCCGCATGTTGAACCCGATCCCCCTCGAGGTGCGCGCCTTCCTCGACGCGATGCACACCATCCTCGTTCCCGAGGTGAACTATCAGGGCCAGTTCGCCGGCCTGCTGCGCGCGCGCTTCCTCAAGCCGGTCGTGCAGCTCAACAAGTACGAGGGCCTGCCGTTTTCGTCCAAGGACATCCTCGACAAGATCGTCGAGCTGTGCGAGCTGCCGGTGCCGGCGGGGAGGACGAGGTGAGCCCGATCGCGCTGCAAGAGCTGAAGCAATACCAGGGAGGCGTCAAGCCGGTCTGGTGCCCGGGCTGCGGCGATTTCTCGGTCCTCACCGCCACCTACCAGGCCCTGGCCGAGCTGAAGCTCGACCCGGCCAAGGTCGTCATCGCCTCCGGGATCGGCTGCTCCGGCCGCTTTCCCGCCTACGTGAACTGCTACGGATTCCACGGCGTCCATGGCCGGGTGCTCCCCACCGCGACCGGGATGAAGATCGCCAATCCGGCGCTGACGGTGCTCGCCGTGGGCGGCGACGGCGACGGGCTGGCGATCGGCGGCGGGCACTTCCCGCACGCCTGCCGGCGGAACGTGGACCTCACCTACGTGATGCTCGACAACCAGATCTACGGCCTGACCAAGGGCCAGCCTTCGCCGACCACGATGCCCTCGCTGGTCGAGTACAAGCAGAAGGCGCAGCCCTACGGCATCACGGAGGACCGCATCAACCCCGTCGCGCTCGCCCTGGCGTACGGCGCGTCGTTCGTCGCGCGCGGCTACTCCGGCAAGGTGTCGCAGGTCCTCGAGCTGATCAAGCGCGGCATCGAGCACAAGGGGTTTTCCTTCGTCCACATCCTGTCCCCCTGCGTGACGTTCTACGACACGTACGCCTTCTTCAAGCAGGCGACGGTCCAGATGCCGGAGGGCCACGACTCGGGCAGCCGGCTGGACGCGATCCACCTCTCGCAGGCGCCCGGCAAGTTCTACCTCGGCGTCTTCTACGAGCACGAGGGGCCGGACTACACGGACCGGATGACCATGATCAAGCGGAAGGCGGGTCCGACCACGCTCGACGACGTCATCAAGCGCTTCGTCTGATCCTTGGCCGAGAAGCATCCCGACCTCGCCGCGGCGGACGCCCTCGCCGCCGAAGCGTCCGCCGGGGGCCTCGCCCTCGCCAACCTCGCGATTCCATCCGTGAAGCCCCGTGACGAGGCCGGGGGGCCCGTGCCCGAACTGGCGTGGGCGGCCCGGCTCGACGGCGACCCGGCCATCCTCCTCTACCGCACGGTCGCCGAGCCCAAGCGCCTCGTCCTCGCCTGGAACTCCGCGCAGCGCTTCGACGGCTGGTACCTCGTCTATCCCGGCGACGAGGGTTTCCTGGTCCGCAAGGCCCGGGACTACAAGTTCCGCGACCTGGTCAAGCGCGCTCCGGACACGCTCGGCGCCGCGCCGGTCGCCGCGTACGCGCTGAGCCACCGGGTCGGGGACGCGATCGAAACCCGCACGACGTTCGTTCCGGCCGTCGCCGCGTCGGGACTGCTGACGCCCGGCGCGGGGGTGCACTACTCCACCCGGGCCGCCTACGTCTTCATGGACGCCCGCCGTGCGCCGACGCTCGAGGCGGCCCGTGCGCTCGCCCGCCTCGCCGCGCCCGTCGAGGCCGCGCTCGCCGGCATGGCCGCGGCGGAGGCCGGCCCGGTCGCGGCCCCCGCGCACTTCGAGGGCGCCTGTCACCCCGCGGGGGGCTGGATGTACGGGAGCACGGAGGAGCCCGTCGACGGCACGGTCACGATCGACGGCACCCAGCTTGCCTACATGGCCGTCGTGCGCCGGCGGGCCACGGGGATGGAGGCGGGCGGGCTGGACCGGAAGCTGCGCGGGGCGCTCACCGGCCTCGTCGGCTCGGTCATGAAGGTGGACGACGCGAATCTCGGGAGCGACGAGGACACGTCCAAAGGGGAGCGCGCGCTCCCGGGGGCGGAGTGGAAGTTTGCCTTCCGCAAGTCGGCCGTGACGGCCGTGAAGCCCGTCCCCGGCGGCCGCCAAGGCGTGATCCACTTGACGATGATCGACGGCGACCGGCAGCTCGCGTTCCGGACCGAGGACTTCGACGCGGTCGTCGCGGCCCTCGCCGCGCACCGCTACCCCCTGGACCGCGGCTAACACGACCCGGCGCGGGTCCTGTCGAGGGCGAGGGTTCGAGCGCCATCCGCGCGGAGGCGCGCTGCACCGAAACCATCCCCGTCAGTCGGCGAGCGCCGACTGGGCGTTTGACCTTCGCGGGCCCATCCCGATGCGCCGACGGCACAAACGCCGCCGAGAGGCCATCTGTTCGCGAGCGACGCGCGCGGTGGAGCGCTCGGCGTCGAACCCTCGCCCCCGCCACCCGCGCCGATCGGGCATGACCCGCAGGCCCGTCGCGATGGTGAGCCCCCTTCCTCCGACGTCCGTCGTGAAGACCGTACGCCAGATGGGACAGGCCCTGCGGGGCGACGGCGTGACGAAGCGGGAACTGCTCAAGCTGCTCAAGGAGGCCCGCCAAGAGGTGTACGGTCGCCCGCGTCGTCCTTGACGCGAACGTCCTGGTGTCTTCCGCGTTCGGCGGCATCCCCGAACAAGCCGTGCGGCGGGCGTTGGATGAAGAGATGTGGATGTCCCCTGAGATCGCCCTGGAACTCGAAACGTTGGCCATTCGGTTGCGCGGATGGCTCAGTGCTCGCCTCGTCGACCGGCTTACCGCAATTCAGGCCTCTTGGGCGGGAACAAGCGATCCCGAACGAGCTTTAGGACAACGATGAAAGGGCGACCAAGGAGGTTGAGCGCACCCAGGAAGACCCAGATCGGCCACAGGAGATCCCACGCACGCTGAGCAATCGCCCCTTCTGATCTCCAGATGGTAATGCACATCATCACACTCAGGAGAAGCCAACCGCCACGGATGAAATTCGCATCCGCGAAAATGTAGCTGGCGAGTGAGCGACCTTCATCCATCGCAGAAGCCTGGCCTGAGCTGGAGGGTACCCGCCTAGGCGACAAAGACTACTTCCACTGCAAAGCGCTGCCGCAATTGGGGCACTTCGGAGTGTTCTCGAGCAATTCATATTCGCACCGCGGGCACTTCGCAGTTCTGATGAGCAGACTGGTCATCGAGTCTGGAGCCAGAACTGGGGATGCCGCCTCGACAAGTGCCTCGAAGATGGCCCTTCGCTTCGGAGATGAGCGCATTGCCACCTCTAGAGAGTATTCCCTTGG
>CAYHEI010000156.1:0-6944 GCA_964355385.1 uncultured bacterium
GGATGGCCAGGTCGCCGATGGTCTCCCGCATCCGGCGCAACGACCCCGCGTACGCGGCGTCCCGCACGCCCGGGTGCCGGCGCAACCGGTCCAGGATCGCCCGCGCCAGCGGGAGGGCGCGCCCCAGCCCCAGCCGCTGCCGGCCGCCCTTCCACATGGCGATGCCCTTCAGGAGCTTCTCCTCCATCTTGTCGCTCATGCGCGGCAGGTCGCGGACCTTGTGCGCGCGCAGCGCCTTCTCGAGGTCCGCGGCGCTCTTCACCTTGAGCGTCTCCGCGAGCATGACCGCGGTCTTGGGCCCCAGGTGAGGGATCGCGAGGAGCTCCTCGATCCCGGGCGGCAGGCTCCGCTTGAGCTGCTCGTACTCCTTGCAGGTCCCGGAGGCGAGGATCTCCTCGATCTTCTTGGCGATGCCTTCCCCCACGCCGGGCAGGGACATGAGGGCCTTCACCCCGCCCGCGGCGTGCAGGTCCTTGACGGGCCGGTCCAGGTGCTCGATCAAGCGGGCGGCCTTCTCGAACGCCTGGCTCTTGAAGCGGATTTCCCCTTTCACGTCCAGGAGTTTCGCGATCCTTCCGAGCACGTCGGCGACGCCGGTGTTGTCCACGGTGTGGTCATTGTACCCGCGTACAATGGCGGGCATATGCGGGTGATCTGGTTCGACGTGGACTCGCTGCGGCCCGACCACCTCGGCTGCTACGGCTACCACCGGAACACCAGCCCGGCGATCGACCGGGTCGCCGCGCAGGGCGTCCGGTTCGAGTCCTGCCCCGTCTCCGACGCGCCGTGCCTGCCCAGCCGCAGCGCGCTCATCACCGGGCGGTTCGGCATCCACAACGGCGTGGTCAACCACGGGGGGGAGGCCGCGGAACCCTTCAACGAGGGGATCCACCGACCGTTCGGCTCCCGCCTGGGCGCCACGAGCCTCCCGCGCGCGCTCAAGGACGCGGGGCTTCGGCCCGTCACCATCAGCTCATTCGGGGAGCGACACAGCGCGTGGTGGTGGTACGCGAACTGGGCGGAGATTCACAACTGCGGGAAAGGAGGGCTGGAATCGGCCGACGAGGTCGAGGTCATCGCGCTCGACTGGCTCGCGCGGAACGGCGCCCGCGACGGCTGGTTTCTGCACGTCAACCTCTGGGACCCGCACACGCCCTACCGCGCCCCCGCTTCCTACGGCGACCCCTTCGCGCGGGACCCGCTGCCCGCGTGGCTGACCGAGGACGTGCGCCGCGCTCATTGGGAAGGATGCGGTCCGCACTCGGCGCGGGAAGTGCGCGGGTTCGGGCCGTGGCAGGAGGAGGACCGGTTTCCCCGCCAGCCCGCGGAGATGTCGTCCCTGGAGCAGGTCCGCCGGCTCTTCGACGGCTACGACACCGGCGTCAAGTATGCCGACGACGCGATCGGGCGCATCATGGACGCCCTGGCGGGGCTCAAGATTCTCGAAGACACCGTGATCGTGATCTCGGCGGACCACGGCGAGAACCTGGGCGAGCTGAACATCTACGGCGACCACCAGACGGCGGATCTCATCACGACCCGCGTGCCGCTGATCCTGCGTTGGCCGGGCGCCGCGGCCCGCGTGGACCGGGGCCTCCATTATCAACAGGACTTCGCCGCCACGCTGATCGAGCTGCTGGGCGGGAAGGTCCCCGGCATCTGGGACGGCGTGAGCTTCGCCCCGGCGTTCCGCGCGGGGCGGGACGGCGGGCGGGAAAGCCTGGTCGTGTCGCAAGGCGCCTGGAGCTGTCAGCGGTCGGTGCGCTGGAAGGACCTTTTGCTGACCCGCAGCTACCACGACGGTTACCACGCTTTCCCCGACTTGATGCTCTACGACGTCATGAAAGACCCCCACGAGCAAGACGACCTCGCGGCCGCCCAGCCGGAAACGGTGCGGGAGGGCTCGGCGCTCCTCGACGCCTGGACCGCGGAGATGATGCGCACCGCGACGCACCCGGTGGACCCCATGTGGACCGTCCTGCGCGAGGGCGGGCCGTACCATTGCCGCGGTGAGCTGCAGAAGTACTTGGCCCGCTTGCGCGACACTGGCCGCGCCTCCTGGGCCGACCGCCTCGCCGCCGCGCACCCCGGCGAGCCGTAGAGCCCGAAACTATCCTTGCCCACCTGCTGGCAAAGACCCCAAGTTCCCGCTTCTATCGCCCATTCCTTCCCGCACCATGGAGGTGAGGAGGGGACAAGGTGGCACCCCAGGTTGACGGAGGGTATTTCAGGTATATACACTAACCGTGCGCCTTGAATCGCGAGGGCGTCGAGAACGGAGGCGGCAATGAAACGCAAGCGACGACTGACTGACGAGGAATTCCTGATGAAGCCATTCGACTTCAAGAATTCGCGCCGCGTCACGCCCGAAGAAGTGGAGGCCGGCCGGAGGGCCATTGAGGCCCTGACCGGTAAGCCGCGCCCGCCCCGCGGCCGGCCGCCCATTCCACCCGCCGAGCGCCACCGTGCGGTCTCGATCCGCCTGCACCCCAAAGCCCTCGCCTGGGCCCGCCGCGAGGCCGCCCGCCGCGGCCTTGGCTATCAAACCGTCATCAATGAAACCCTGTTGAGGAGCGCCGAAGGGACACAACGATAGACCTCGCGCCGTACACAGGTCCCGGCGTCTTCGGCGCCGCATACCGCCGGCTGTTCGAGGAAGATACCCACGCGCCGGGGTCAGTGGACCGCGTTGTCGTGGAAAACATGGTGCTGCTCTGCGCCGCCACGGCAGAAACGCTCTACCATGACTTCACGCCTGCCGTGTCCGGCTACCGAAGGGGTTCAAGACCCGCGATCGAGCGCACCCTGCGCGCAGTGATCGCGGGCTCACCCGGAACCGACCACCCCCTCGCCGCAGTCGCCGCGTTCTGCCATTCTCTGCAAGACAAGGTGGCTGGACAGGACAACATGGATGACTGGCGGTTCGGCGGTACCGAAGAGGACATCACCGAACGGGGAACCGACTGGTGCACGGACGTGTCGCGCGTCGCTTGTGTGCTCTGCCAGGTCGCAGGATATCCTGCCCGCTTAGTGCAATTGGCCGATCTCACCGCGGCCTACAGCGGCCACATGGTGATTGAAGCCTTCGCGGATGGCCGCTGGGCCGTCATGGATCCCCTGCACGGACTCCTGCACCGCCACGGCGACGGTACGCCCGCCGCCGCCTTGGACCTGAATCGCAATCTCGCCCTCGCCGACCTCGCCCACCAGCCCTTGTACTCCGCGATCGCCATCTCCAACTATTTCGTCCAGGATCGCGACCGGTACGATTACGCGGTCAGTGGAATCAATCCAGCCTATCGCCAGCTTCTGGGCATGTCCGTCCGGGGCTGGCCCGGCGGCCTTCGCTGGCTCCACGGCGAAGATCGCGCCTAACGCGAGGCGGGGACTGGTAGGAGCATCCTCTACAATGTCCGCATGAAGCCCTGGACGGCGCACGGCAAGAAGATCGTGGCGCGGACGCCCATCTTCACGCTGACCGCGGAGGAGATGCGGGCGCCCCGAGGCGGGCGCCGGCAGACGTTCTACTTCCTCCACGCGCCCGATTGGATCAACGTCGTGCCGGTGGACGAACGGGGGCGCGCGATCATGATCCGCCAGCACCGCTACGGCTCGCGCCGGTTCGAACTCGAGATCCCGGGCGGGGCGATGAATCCGGGCGAGCGGCATCCCCTGCGCGCCGCGCAACGCGAGCTGCGTGAGGAGACGGGGTACGTCGCGCGGCGCTGGATCAAACTCGGCGACGTGAATCCCAACCCCGCCTTCCAGCGCAACCGCCTGCATCTCTACCTCGCGCTGGGCTGCCGCAAAGCGGGCGCGCAGCAGTTGGACTACGCCGAGGAGATCGACGTCAAGACGATTCCGGTCGCCCGGTTGCCGGGGCTCGTGACGCGCGGAGTCATCACGCACGCGTTGGTCATCGCCGCGCTCTACTGGCTCCTGGCCCGGCCCGAGCTGCTGCGCGCCCCCCGGAAGCGCCGCGCGCGATGACCATCCCGGCGGATTACGCGGAGCGGGTGTACGCCGGAGTGCTGGGGAAGATCATCGGCGTCTACCTCGGCCGGCCGGTCGAGGGTTGGTCGCACCGCAACATCGTCGCGCAGCTCGGCGAGATCCGGAGCTACGTCAACGAGCAGCGCGGGATGCCGATCGTCCTCACCGACGACGACATCTCGGGCACGTTCACCTTCCTGCGCGCGCTCGAGGACTACGGACGGACGCGCGCGATCAGCGCCGCGCAGATCGGGCAGACGTGGCTGAACTACCTCATCGAGGAACGCACGGTCCTCTGGTGGGGCGGGATGGGGAACTCCACCGAGCACACGGCCTACATCCGGCTCAAGCGCGGCATCCCCGCGCCCCGCAGCGGCTCGATCGCCCTGAACGGGAAGGTCGTCGCGGAACAGATCGGCGCGCAAATCTTCATCGACGGCTGGGCGATGGTCGCGCCGGGCGACCCGGACCTGGCGGCGGAGCTGGCGGGCAAGGCAGCCAGCGTCAGCCACGACGGCGAGGCGAAGTACGGCGCGCAGGTCGTGGCCGTCATGGAGTCGCTCGCGTTCGTCGAGCCGGATCTCGCGACACTGCTCGACGCGGGCCTCGCGCGTATCCCCGCGAACTCGGTCATCGCCCGGATGATCGGCGACCTGCGCCGGTGGCGCGCGGAGGAGCCCGACTGGCGCAAGGCGCGCGAGCGGCTCGAGGCCTCGTACGGATACGACAAATACGGCGGCAACTGCCACATGGTCCCCAATCACGGCGTCATCATCCTGGCCCTGCTCTACGGCGGCGGCGCGTTCGGCGAGTCGCTCATGATCGCGAACACGTGCGGTTGGGACACCGACTGCAACTCCGGCAACGTCGGCTGCCTGCTCGGCATCCGCAACGGGCTGGCGGGGCTGGCCGACGGCGCGGACTGGCGGGGGCCCGTGGCCGACCGGATGTACCTGCCCACGGCGGACGGAGGACGGGGGGTGACCGACGCGCTGACCGAAGCCGGCCGGATCGTCGCCCTGGGCCGGACCCTGGCAGGGGAGCCGCCCGCGGCGCCGAAGGACGGGGCGCGTTTCCATTTCAGCCTGCCCGGCGCGGTCCAGGGCTTCCGGCCCGACGAGTCGGCTGACACCGCATCCGTGGGGCAGGTTCCGGGTCCCGCTGGCGCCGGGACACTCGCGATCCGCTTCCGGGGATTGGGGCCCGGCGCCGTCGCGCGCGCGGCCACGGACACGTTCATCCCGCCCGAAACCTTGGCCATGCCGGGGTACGGTCTCGTGGCCTCGCCCACGCTCTATCCGGGGCAGGTCGTGCGCGCCGTCGTGGCGGCGGACGCGCGCAATGCCGGTTCGGTCCGGGTGCGGCCGTACGTCCGCGCTTACGGGGAGCGCGACACGCTGGTGTTCTTCCACGGTCCGGACGCCGCGCTGGGACCGGGCGACGAGGGGGAGGTCGCGTGGCGCGTCCCGGACACGGCGGGCGGGCCGGTCGCGAAGGTCGGCCTGGAAATCGCCTCCGACCGGACCGCCGCGGGCGTCGTCACCATCGACCGGATGACGTGGGGGGGCGCGCCGGACGTCACCCTCCGGCAGCCGGAGTTCGCGGGCACGGCGTGGGGGCGCGCGTGGGTGAACGGCGCCGACGCGTATCACCCGGGCTGGGGCGGCGGCTGCATGATCGCCCAGCACGACGGCCGCGGGCTGGTGATCCAGGGAACGCGCGAATGGACGGACTACCGCGTGACCGCGACGGTGACGCCGCACCTGATCAAGACCGGCGGGCTGGGCGCGCGCGTGCAGGGCATGCGCCGCTACTACGCGCTGCTCCTGGACCGCGCGGGCACCATCCGGCTCGTGAAGGCGCTCGACGGGGAACGCGTGCTCGCGGAGAAGCCGTTCCCGGTCGAGTTCGACGCGCCGGTCGACCTCGCGCTCGAGGTCTGCGGCGACAAGATCCGGGGCTTCGCCGGCGACACGCTGCTCTTCGACGTCCGGGACACGGACCAGCCGTTCGACGGCGGCGGCGTCGCGCTGCTGGTGGAGGACGGCCGGCTCGAGTGTGGGCCCGTCCGCGTCGTTCCGCTCGCCTGAATCCCGCGCAAAAAGCCGCTGAATAGCGGCGGAACGGCGGGTGATTTGTCGGCCCGCGCCCGGGCGCCTATACTGGTCATGGACGTTGTCGTCCACCGTCATCATGAATCTGCGATCGATCTTTCCCGCACTCGCCATCGCGGCGCTCACCGGTTGCGCGTCCCTGAACCAAACGCGCCCGGCCGCGGCGGAGCCCGCGCCCGTCGCGGAAGTGAAGCCGGCGGAGCCGGCACCGGCGGCGGCGGCGAAGCCCGCCGAGTCCACGCCCAAGCCGAAGGCCGCGGCGAAGTCGAAGAAGAAATCCTCCGGAACCGAAACGGCCGCGCGCCGCAAGCCCGCCGCCGAGCGGCGCGAGATCGCGCGCGCCGAGCCGGCGCGTCACACGGCATCCGCGCCGGAGCCGCTGAAATCGTCCGCGCTCACGATGTCGCCGACGGGCGCGTCCGCGCTGCCGCCGGGCGCCACGGGCGGAGGCGCGGGGCTCGCGATCGGCCTCGTCGCCGCGGCGGGCCTCGCCGGCGCCGGCTACCTCCTCATGCGGATGAAACGTCCCCCGATCGGCGCAGCGTCCACCCCGGCTCCTCCGCTGCCGCCATCCGCTGGAGGCCAGCCGCCTCCGACGTAAGGAGTTCGGTCGAGGAGCTCCTTCTCCGCTAGGGCGTCAGCCAGCGGTCATACCAAGCGAACGCTTCTTGTTGCATTACTCCGTCGAACTTGTGGAACCCCGCATAGAACGAACAGCGATAGCGCTCGGCGGCGCGGGCCTTCCGGTACACGGCTCCCAGAATCCGATCCGCCCGTTTCATCTCCGGCAAGGTGTAGAGCTGGTCCTTTCGGGTATTCAGGACGAGGGTGGGGAGG
>CAYHEI010000157.1:0-1537 GCA_964355385.1 uncultured bacterium
TGGCGGAGGAGAACAGCCGGGCGCAGGCGGAGGACTATCGCCTCGGGCAGGTTACGAATCTCGAGGTGCTCGGGAGCCTGAACGCCCTGATGGAGAGCCGTCTCCAGCTGGATGACGCCCGGTTGGCGGCGGGGCTTGCGGGCGTGCGGCTGCGCGTGGCGGCGGGGCGCCCGCCCGAACCGTGACGCCCCGGCGCCGTCCGCCCGATCCCGGCCGGAACTCCGGCGGGATGAGCCTCGCGGACATCTCGATCCGCAATCCCGTGTTCGCGTGGATGCTGATGTACGGGCTGATGATCTTCGGCTGGATCTCCTTCGCGCGCATGGGCGTCAGCCTGATGCCGGACGTGGACTTCCCGGTGCTGAGCGTGTCGATCGCCTTGGAAGGCGCCTCGCCGGAGGTCATGGAATCCGAGGTGGTCGATGTCGTGGAGGATGCGCTGACCTCCGTGGAAGGGATCAAGGAGATCTCGTCGACGTCGCGGCAGGGCGTGGCGAACATCACCGTCGAGCTGGAGCTGGAGCGCAACGTGGACGTGGCCCTCCAGGAAGTCCAGACCAAGCTGGCCCAGGCGCAACGACGGCTGCCGCGGGACATCGATCCGCCCGTCGTCACGAAGTCGAACCCCGAGGACCAGCCGATCATGTGGATCGGCCTCTCCGGGACCGTGCCGGTCCCCGACCTGATGGATTTCACCCGCAACCGGTTGAAGCAGCGCTTCCAGTCCATTCCCGGCGTGGGCGAGGTCTTCCTGGGCGGCTTCATCGACCGCAACCTCAGGGTCTGGCTCGACGGGGACCGGATGGCGGCGAAGCAAATCACGGTGGAGGACGTCCTGGCCGCGATCCGCCGGCAGCACGCCGAGATCCCGGCCGGCGTGATCGAGACGCCGACGAAGGAGTACAACGTGCGGACCCTCGGCGAGTTCAGCCAAGCCGAGGGTTTCGGCGGGCTGCTCATCACCCGCCGCGGCGGGCAGAGCATTCACGTGCCGATCCCCCTCCGAGACGTCGCGCGCATCGAGGACGGGCTGGCGGACATCCGGCGCGTCTCGCGCGTCATGGGCAAGCGGGCGGTCGGCCTGGGCATCCGCAAGCAGCGCGGCGTCAACGCGGTCGAGGTGGCGAAGGCGGTGCGGGCGCGCATGGAGGACATCCGGAAGGATCTGCCGCCGGGGATGGAGCTGGGCATCAACTTCGATGCCACCGGGTTCATCGAGGACGCCGTGCACGAGATGAACTTCAACCTCGTGCTCGCCGCGGTCCTGACCTCCGCGGTGTGCTGGCTGTTCCTCGGGACGTGGTCCTCGACGGTCAACATCCTGCTGGCGATCCCGACCTCCCTGCTGGGGACCTTCATCGTCATCTACTTCGCCGGATTCACGCTCAACACCTTCACCCTCCTGGGTCTCACGCTGGCGGTCGGCATCGTGGTGGACGACGCCATCATGGTGCTGGAGAACATCGTCCGTCACCGGGAGCGGGGCGAGGGGAAAGTGGAGGGCGCGCGGAAGGGCGCGCGCGAGATCACCTTCGCG
>CAYHEI010000157.1:1547-6911 GCA_964355385.1 uncultured bacterium
GGGGGTGGGTAATGGGGTGGGGGCGCGGACGGGGGCGGGCTATAACCCGTGGGCGGCGAGCGCCGCGACGGCGGCCATCCTGGCGATCTTCGTGCCCGTCGTCTTCATGAAAGGCATCATGGGGAAGTTCTTCTTCCAGTTCGGGGTGACCCTGTCCGCGGCGGTCTCGTTCTCCCTGCTGGAAGCGCTGACGCTCACGCCCATGCGGACGTCCCGGTTCCTCGAGGCGCGGTCGGTGCACGGGGGTTTGACGGGTCTGGTGGACCGCTGGATGCGCGCGGCCCGGGACGGCTACGGGCGGCTGCTGGTCCGGCTGCTGGCGTGGCGCTGGACGGTGGTGGGCTCGGCGCTGATCCTGTTCGCGCTCTCCCTCCTCCTGGTCGGGCGGATCCCCAAGGAGTTCGTTCCGTCGCAGGATCAGTCCCGGTTCATGCTGCGCCTGAAGACCCCGGTCGGTTCGTCCATGGAGTTCACCGACGCCAAGTTCAAGGAGGCCGAGGCCTGGCTCCTGAAGCACCCGGCGCTCCAGAAGTACTTCTGCGCCGTCGGCGGCTTCGGCGGCGGCGAGGTGAACACCGGCATGATGTTCGTGACCCTGAAGGCTCCCCGCGAGCGGCCGAAGGGGCCGAAAGGGAAACGCTGGACGCAGGCGGAGGTGATGAGCGACGCGCGCAAGGCCCTCAACGGCCTCGGCAACGTCCGGGCGGTCGCCGTCGACCTGTCCCAGGGCGGGTTCGGGGGGTCGCGGGGATTCCCCGTGGAAATGTCGCTCCGCGGGCCGGACTGGGAGACGCTGGTGGCGCTGTCGCGGTCGCTGCAGGGGCGGATGGAAGCTTCCGGGCTCATGACGGATGTGGACTCGGACTATCAATCGGGTATGCCCGAGGTGCGCGTCCTGCCCCACCGGGAGCAGGCCTACGCGCGCGACGTGTCCGTGGACTCGATTGGGACCGTGATCAACGCCATGGTCGGCGGGGTGCGGGCGGGATACATCACGCGCGGCGGGCGCCGGTACGACGTGCGGGTGCGCGCGGAACTGCCCGACCGGGTGGGGCCGGAGAACATCGGCCGGTACTCCGTGCGCAACAGCCAGGGCGAGATGATCCGGCTGAGCGACGTGGTCCGGGTGGAGGAGCGCACGACGCTGCTGTCCATCACCCGCAAGAATCGGGAGCGGGCGATCGGCCTGACGGCCAACGTCGCCTCCGGCAAGTCGCAGGCCCAGGCGCTCGCGGCGGTGGAGGCCCTGGCGAAGGCGCTGCTGCCGCCCGGGTACCGGCTGGTCCGGTCCGGTTCCGCGGCGACGTTCAAGGATTCGTCCGAGAGCCTCGTCTTCGCGATGATCATGGGGATCGGCGTGGCTTACATGGTGCTCGGATCCCAGTTCAACAGCTTCATCCACCCGCTCACGGTGCTGCTGGCGCTGCCGTTCAGCGTCACCGGCGCCCTCCTGGCCCTCTGGCTTGGCGGCTTCAGTTTGAACATCTACTCGATGATCGGCCTGATCCTCCTGATGGGCATCGTCAAGAAGAACTCGATCCTGCTCGTGGACTTCGTGACGCAGCGCCGGAACGAGGGGCTTCCGCTCGCTCGCGCGATCCTGGAGGCCTGCCCGACCCGGCTGCGGCCGATCATCATGACGTCGGCCTCGACGATCGCCGCCGCGTTGCCTCCGGCGCTCGCGCTGGGCCCGGGCGCGGAGACCCGCATTCCCATGGCGGTCGCGGTGATCGGCGGCATGCTCGTCTCGACGATCCTCACGCTCTTCGTGGTCCCCTGCGCGTACAGCCTGCTGGCGCCGCTGGAGCGGCGCCGGGACTGACGTTCAGGGGGCCGCGGCGGCCCCCGCCGGATCGAGACTCCCGAGCAGACGCGTCAGATCGGAACGTGTCCGGCCGTCCCGCGTCGCCGCGAGCGCCTCCCGGTAGGCCGCGACGGCCTCGGCCGTTCGACCCCGCACGCGGGCGACGTCGCCGCGCGCCTGGGCCTCCAGGGCCAGGCTTTCCGGCTCGCGCGCCAGGTCGAGCGCCACGCGGGCCACCGTGCGCGCCTCCTCGAAGTAGCGCAGCGCGGAGGTCGGATTCGCGCGGCGTTCCTCATGGACGGCGAGCGCCCGGAGGGCGGCGGCCCGTAGCGCGGGTTCCTGCGCCGCGGCGATGGCGGCCTCGCGGTCCTTCCGGGCCTGGTCGTCGTCGCCCTGGATCTCCTCGAGCCGGGCCTGCTGCAGCAGCAGTTCCGCCCGGATGTCGGGATCGCGCGCGCCGTGCATCGCGTCCTCGAGGAAAGCGCCGGCCGCGCCGAAGTCGCCCTCCTCGCGGGTCAGGAGGCTGAGCCGTCCGAGCGCGCGCGCGCGGGTGTCCACCTCGACGGCGCGTTCGACGGCCTGCTGATAGTGCACGCGCGCCTCGCGCGCCTCGCCCGATGTGCGCCGGAGGTCGCCGAGGCTTAGAAGGGCGGCGGCGGCGTCCTCCCGCGGCGGGTCGCCCTCGAGGGCCTGCGCGTAGAGCCGGCGGGCGGTTCCCGGATCGCCGCGCATCTCCGCGATCAGACCGAGCTGCTGGCGGGCGCGGCAGGCCAACGCGGCGTCGAGCGTCCCTCCCAGCGCGTCGGCCAGTGCCGCCTGCGCGCCGTCGGAGTCTCCGCGCCCCCGGAGCAGGCGGGCCAAGCCCAGCAGCAGTTCGGCCCGGGGCTGCCGGGTGCGCCCGGCTTCCAGCGCCTCCCGCCAGGCGGCTTCGGCTTGCGCGGCGAGGCCGCGCGCCTCGTTCGGGCGTCCGGCGGCGAGCTTCAAGGCCGCCAGTTCGGAGAGGGCGGCGCCGCGCAGGGCGGGATCCGTCGTGAGCCGGCCCGCGTCCCGCAGGGCTTTCTCGGCCGGCGCCGCCGCGCGGAGCTTGCGCTGCACGAGGCCGAGCTGGAGCAGGCTGACCGCGCGTTCCTCCGCGTCGGGGGCCCGACGGGCGGCCGCCTCGAAGTGGGAGCGCGCCGCCGCGAAGTCGCCCGCGGCGTCGGCCTGGATCCCGCGTCCCCGCCGGGCGCGGGCCCTGAGGCGCGGATCGGCGGCGGCCCGCTCCGCGTCGCCGTACAGGCGGGACGCCTCGTCGATCTCGCCGCGCCGCGCCGTGTACCCCGCGAGCTGGAGCAGCGCCGGCGCCTCCCACTCGGGGGTGGGGCCGGCCGCGAGCGCCTCCCGTGTCCCCTTCTCGGCCGCCGGGAGCCGGCCGAGCGCTTCCTCGATCTGGGCGCGTCCGAGCCAGCACTCCGCGCGTTCGTCCGCGGTCGGCGTCAGTTCGAGCACGGAGGCGTAGGCCGCGCGCGCTTCCTCGAACGCCCGGGTCGCCTCGTCCAGCCGGCCACGCCGGCGCTCGATCTCGCCGATCCCTTTCAGCGCGCGGGCGCGCTTCATCGGCTTGCGGCTGGCCCCCGCCGCGGCCCGGTACTGCGCGAGCGCTTCCTCCGCCGCGCCCCGGCGGTCGAGGTGCACGGCCAGCGCGAACGCGAGCTCGCCCCGCCGCTCGGTGTCGGTGTTCAGTTCGAGGGCCTGCCGAAAGCACGCCTCCGCTTCCTCGTCGTGCCCCTCCAACTCGAGGACGCGGCCGTAGCCGAGCAGGCCGTAGGCGCGCGTCTCGCTCCACGTGCGCAGCTTGAGCGCCCGTTCGTACGAGGCGCGCGCTCCCCCGAAATCGCCGGCCCGGCGCGCGAGATCGCCGAGGTTGAGGAGGGCGTTGGCGCGCGTGTCGGGCATCGCCGCGGCGCGGAGCGCCGCCTCTTGGGCCGCGCGCGCCTCCTTCAATTGACCGTTGCGCGCCAGCAGGAGCCCCAAGTTGATGCTGGCGATGGCGCGCGGCTCGCCGCCCGTCCTCATCGCGATCGCCTCCTCGTAGCGCTTGCGGGCGGCGGCGAGGTCGCCGCGCTGCTCGAGCAGGTAGCCCAGGTTCCCGAGGATGAGGGCCCGGTCGTCCTCGTTGCGCGTCAGCGCGAGCTGGTCCTCGAAGGCCTGCTGCGCCTCCTTCAGGCGGCCGCGCTTGGGTTCCAGGTTGCCGAGGCGCTGGAGGATCATGATGCGCGTGGCCTCGCCGACGGGAAGCGCGAGCGCCTCGCGATAGTGCGCCTCGGCTTCGTCGAGCTTCCCGTCCTTCTCCTGCACGACGCCGAGGCCCAGCAGCGCCTTGGCCTTCGCCTCCGGCGAGTTCGTCGCGAGCAGCGCCGAGGCGTAGAACGTCTCCGCCTCGCCGTAGTCGCCCTGGGCCTCGGCGAGCACGCCCATGTTCACCCAGACGGAGGCCTTCAGCTCGGCCGGGGCGCCGCCGTCCGCGAGGACCTTGCGATAGAGGCGCTCCGCCTCCTGGTACTGGCCCTTCTCGTGCGCGGCAAGCCCCGCGTCGAAGTCGGCCTGAGGGGAGGCGAGGGCGAGCGCGGGGGCGATCAGCGCCGCGAGCGGAATCCGGAGCGGCATCGTCCTACAATAGCATCGGCCCATGAGCTCGAAGACTCGCTCCGGCATCGGTGAGAACACCCTATTGACCGCGCGCAGGAGCGCGCTGTAGCCGGTGCCCTTCGAGCTCGTGTCCGATTTCAAACCCGCCGGCGACCAGCCTGCCGCGATCGACGCCCTCGTGGCGGGCGTCCGCGCGGGCGCGCCGCATCAGGTGCTGCTCGGGATCACCGGGAGCGGAAAGACGTTCACGATCTCGGAGGTCATCGCGCGCGTGGACCGCCCCACGCTGGTCATCTCCCCGAACAAGACGCTCGCAGCCCAGCTCTACGCCGAGTTCAAGTTGTTCTTCCCGCGCAACGCCGTGGGGTACTTCGTGTCGTACTACGATTACTACCAGCCCGAGGCCTACATTCCCCAGACGGACACCTACATCGAGAAAGACGCGGCGATCAACGAGGAGCTCGACCGGCTCCGGCACGCGGCCACCGCCGCGCTCTTCGAGCGGCGGGACACCATCGTCGTCGCGTCGGTGTCGTGCATCTACGGCTTGGGCTCGCCCGAGAACTACCAGAAGCTGCACGTGATCGTGGAGCGGGGCCAGACGATCCCGCGGGACGATCTCCTGCGCCGGCTGGTCTCGATCCAGTACGCGCGCAACGACGTGGACTTCTCGCGGGCGAAGTTCCGCGTGCGGGGGGACGTGGTGGAAATCTTCCCGGCGTCCGCGGAAACCGCCATCCGGGTGGAGTTCTTCGGCGACGAGGTGGAGGCGCTGTCCGAGGTGGATCCGCTGACCGGGACGGCGATCCGGAAGCTGGACCGGGTGGGCATCTAC
Source organism: uncultured bacterium (assembly GCA_964355385.1). Classification (GTDB taxonomy): domain Bacteria; phylum Oederibacteriota; class CAKKQC01; order CAKKQC01; family CAKKQC01; genus CAYHEI01. The sequence goes on from CAYHEI010000157.1 coordinate 6,815, forward strand.
CCCGCCCAGCACTACGTGATGCCGTACGGCCAGCTCGACGCCGCGCTGGGGTCGATCGAGCTCGAGCTGTGCGGGCGCATCGCGGAGCTGAAGGGGA
>CAYHEI010000158.1:0-6863 GCA_964355385.1 uncultured bacterium
CGACGATCACGTGCTGGGGCAGCTCGCGCTCGCGCAGGCCGAAGGGGTAGAGGTCCTTGCCGTTGTACTGGACGGTTCCCAGAGGGTATTCGCCAGCGGACAAGGCGGCAGGAGGGGGAAGGAGCAGGATGGATTCGTCGGAGAAGTGCTGGGCATGCAGGACGCTGATCGTGGACTCTAACGAACGCTTGGCGTCGGAGTCGGTCTCAAAGAGATAGGCCAGCCTGAGTCGATCTGCCTTGTTACCCAAGATGCCGCGCAGGTCGCGCAGCTTGTCTTCGATCTCTTGCGTCACATTACTTCACGATCAGGTCCCTCTTGGTGAGCTGCTGGTACTGGCGGGTTTGTTCAAGGAGTTCCTTGTTGACCAGCCACAGATCTTCCCACGCGCCGCCGCGCTCCAAGCGCTTCTGCTCCTCAAGGTTGAAGAGCGTCCGCTCGATGCCTTCGGCGAGTCGGGGTTCGTATGGATGCGTGACGCGGACGTGGTACAGGTCCGAGTCGGCCCGGCAAACGTCGTCGTCGATGCGGGCGAGGTTGTCGTACAGAATCTTTCTACGTTCGTACCTCGTAGATTCTAGAGCATCAATTCCTGGCGGGACACTTCTCAATCTCATTGCAGGAACGGACTCGCAGACTACCCTTCGCCCGGCAGGGCCCTGCTGTCAGGGATGACCGCTCAGTACAGAGGCCGCCGAGAGGCCATACCAGCGACCCATCTTGAGGCGCCGACGACGCGGATCCACCGTGATCCCGAGGATCTCCAGCGACTCCGCACCAAGCAGGACTTCACCACGCGGCGAGATGAACACCGTGACCGGCGCTTCGCGTCCGTCCACTTTGACAAGCGCGGTGGCGACGCCGAACTGCCCGATTCGGCCGTCAGCGAGATGAACGGGGCGGGTGAAGGAAGATCGGAGTCCCGCCCGCTTCGCGAGGTCGCGCGGAACCACGGTATACGACGCGCCGGTGTCGACCATGGCCTCGGTCCTGAGGGACTTGCGCTTCGGCGTGGCGCGGATGCCGATGGGGAGGCGGATCATTCCCATGAGGCTGATTATACCCCTGATTGCGAGCGACGTCCGCGGCTCAGTGGCGACTCATGCTCCTGAGGCTAGCGCGCAGGAGCGCGCTCGGCAGCGGTGAGCAAGACATGTTGACCGCTCGCCAAGCCTCGCTACAGCCGGATGCGTGTCTGCCATTCCACCCTCTCCGCGTTTTCCAAATGCTGCTCTGACTTGAAAAGCATACTGGGTTTTCGGGTCCGGGGCTAGCGGCAGCGTGAGCACCACCTGTAGGCTAGCGTCTCCAGAAGTCCACCACTTTTTCACAGTGCCGCGATGAATTCCTCAACCGTAATCCCGGCAAGTCGGATGAGTTTACGCAAGGTGCCCCGGTCAACCTCGCGATGGTCGGGGACCGAGAGGGATGCCCACATGCCCTGCTTCGTCAAGATCATGTGGCTGCCAACCTGTCGGACGAATTGCCAGCCAAGGCGTTCAAAAGCCTTTCGCGCTTCCTGCCCCGATACGACTGGCAGGATAGCCAATCAGGCGGCGAGGGCGACTTCGATTTCCTGGGTCTCGACGATCAGGGGAAGCTTCTGCGCCGCACGGACCTCGAGACAGGCAACGATCGCCTCGCGGATGTTCACCAGCGCTTCATCACGGGTCTTCCCCTGCGAGACACACCCCGGAATCGCCGGGCACTCGGCCACGATGTACCCGTCCTCGCCGGGTTCCAGAGTGACGATGAGCTTCATCCGACCGTCCATGCCTTTATCCTACCACCGCCTCGGCAATCGCATGGGCGGCTTAAACGCTGACGGCTGGACCTTTCGTGGACAGCTTGTAGCTGAGGAGTCGCTGCCGACCCAATTGCAATGAGCATTGTGGTACAGGCCGAGCTCCGCGCTACCGCATCATCAGCCCGGTCCGGTCGGCGCAATTCGTTCTGTACACCGGCCGGGAGGCGTCGAGCAGCAACATGAAGTCGTTGACGCCCGAGATGGCGTGGAATTGCTCGGGTTTCTCCACGGGGAAACGTTCCCGTCTTCCATTCCGTCGCCCCGGCCAATCTCACGCTGCTTGATGAAGGTACTCCAACGCCTTGCTCCAGTATTCGACCCCTTTCATGACATCCCAGTGCCATATTCCCACGATCTCATCTTCAGCACGCTTGGCCATCGGAAAAGCCCGCTTGGCGGAGTATTTCCTGAAGAGCCTCTCATCGTTCGTGACCGTCCTGTAGAACCTGGCATCAAGTGGGACGCCCTTCTCCTTTGCAATCCTCACGAATTCCGTTGTCCCTTCGCCGTTGGCACCTCCCCGCTTGCAGGAGAAGGCGTACCTCATCTGAGTTCTGGAGCGAACAGGGCCGAACTGCCTGAGTGGATGCAGCCCATCAATCTTCTTGATTTCACGATCCAGGAATCTCATCATCAGTTCGCGTTTCTCGCACATCGCCGGGAGAAGGTCCAGTTGCGGCTGGAGTGTGGCGGCCGCCAGCACGGACATCATGTAGTTGTCGCCGACGATTCCAAACCGATTCACGCCTCCGCTGGGGCTGGATCCCCTGTGCACGATCGCGAAGACTTTTTCATAGATGTCCGGATCGGAGGTTGTCACCATCCCTCCCTGACCTGACGTCATCAGTTTGACACCGCCGAAACTGAATACGCTTGCGACACCCCAACTGCCCACATGCTTGCCGCCATACTCGGCGCCAGTGGCCTGCGCGCAATCCTCGACCAAGGCGACGTTTGCGTCTCGGCAAATGTCGCTGAGCTTGTCGAGTTCCGCGACGGCACCCGCGATGTGCACCGCCACGACAGCCTTCACGGCGGGATCAATCGCCGCTCTCGCTTCCTCGGCCGAGATGGTAGGATTGTCGGCATTGACGTCGACGAATACCGGCGTCGCACCAACATTTTCGACGCTCTTCGGAAGGGAGTAGAAGTTGAACGCCGGCAGCAGGACCTTGTCTCCCGGACCCACTCCCAGTGCGCGCAGGACAACATCGACGGCCACGGTGCCATTGCAGACGGATACACCGTGTGCGCAGTCGTGTGCCCTGGCGAAACGCCTCTCGAATTCCCTCACGGAATCGTTCGTATACATCCACCAAGTATCCTTCTCAAACACTTCCCGGATGGCTTTCAGCACATCTTCCCGGCCGTCCCGCTCACTCATAGGAGCATGCTATCAGGGGAATCTGGCGAGAGGAACAAGCTTTCGACCGTCGGCCCGCCGAGGAATCGAACGATCGAAGCCATCCTGGAATGTCCGCCACGTCATCCCACGGGGCAGCGCTGCGAGCGTGCACGTGTCCTTGAGCGACCCGGAGTGACCCAGCCGTCCACCGTCGCAATTCAGAGCAGCTAGAAACAACAAAGCCCGTCCTGGGTTTTCCTCAGAATGGGCCTGTGCCATGCGCTCCTGTTGTGTCTCGACTGGAGCCTTCAGCGGTGGTTTGCGCCCCCAGGATTTCCTGAGGCTAGCGCGCAGGAGCGCGCTCGGCAGCGGTGAGCAAGGCAAGTTGACCGCTCGCCAAGCCTCGCGACGGCCGGATGCGTGTCTGCCATTCCACAACCTCCGCTCAGAGGATATTCTAGCGCACGTTCCAACGGGCACAACTCCGACGAATCACCTTCCGTCATCTTCGGAGTCATCTTGTTGACGAATTCTCACCCTCCCGGGTTCTACGATCCAGAGCGCTCTCTTGAAGGGGTGCGTCCTCAGCGCATCCAGGAGCGTCTGGAGACCAGCTGAGATGGAAGCTTGCGACTGACCCGGCGGAAGCTCGATGACCACGATTCCCGCGGAGGTCTCAGGAGGGAATCGGACAATGCTCCCGAAATCGTGGTCGAGCGTGATCAGGACTCGCTCCTCCGCCGCGCACGCGGAGAAGATGGCCGCATCCTCGGCTCCCCCGAGACGTTCGTCTCGAACAGTCATCACATCATGTCCCGCTTCGCGCAGGAATGCCGCAGCCTGTCGACCAAAGTTCTCGTCCAGCTTGAACCGCATCAGACAGTCTGGGTGGGTACCGAGATAATCCTCTCGCGGGAGGCTTCAGCGCCATACGCGATCGCAGCGCGAATGTCATCATGCGTCAACTGAGGGTACGCCTCCAAGATCCGGCCCTCGTCATCGCCGTTCGCGAGAAAGTCCAGAATCAGCGACACCCAGATCCTCGTACCCTTGATGCAGGGCTTCCCGAAACAGACGTTGGGGTTGACCGTGATCCGCTCCAGTAAGGCGTTCATCATCAGTATTCTACCGCTTCTGCTCCTGAGACGCCCTCTTTGCGGCCCAACGTCGGTCGCGAGCGGGCCGTTGGGGGGATATCCGGTCATCGACAGGGCCACATGCCAGGCCATCCGCACAGTCGTCTTCGTGGCGAATATCTCGGTGTTTGCAAGCCCCGTGTCCTCCACCGTGCCCGTCCAGATGTTCCTAGACGACGAATCAGCCAGCTCGTGTTGTGGATCTGTTCCGGATGATACAGAGCTCGCGAAGAGTTGACCACTCGGCAGCCTCACGACAGCCGGATGCGTTCCTGCCATTCCACCACCCCCGCGCGCGGAGACAACCTAGCGCACCTTCCTCAGTCGCGCCGTTTCCACGCCTCGAGGTACCGCTGATAGAGTTCCGGCTGTGCGGCCGCCGCCGCGACCTCGCGGACGCGCCGGTCCAGGACGCGGCGATTGATCCTCCTTCGGTGCCGGGCGACCAGGGCGGCCACGTCGGCGTGATCTTGTGGACGGTCGGCGACGACCTTGTAGAAGATCAGGTCGTCGACCGCAGCGACCCGGATCTTCCGCGCGCCGATATCGAGGGAAGGCGCGCGCGCCATGGCCTCCCGTTCGAACGGCAGGCGTCCGAACGACAGGTCGATCCGAACGCCGTCCCGGGTTTCCAGCTGGACATGGTGCGCGCGGCGGGCAGCCTCCAGGGGCCGGGCGGACCGGAAGCGAAAGCGGCGGCCAAGCGCGGCCAGGAAGGACTTGATCTCGGTTTCGGAGACCCAAGCGGTGGCATCCACGTCAACGGTCGTCCGGGGGTGGCCCCACAGCCCGACCGCGAATCCGCCGATGAGCATGTAAGGCGTCCGGCGTCGTTCGAGTTCCTGGGCCAGCCGCACGGCGGCTCGCTGCAGGGGCGTCACGCCCCGCCGAACGCCTTGGCGACGAGCCGCTGGAAGCGCCTGACGCTGCGCGCGCCGGCGGCGGCGCTTCGGGCCGGAAGGCGGTGCTCGGCCCGGAAGAAGCCCCACAGCTCTCCCATCCGCTTGAACGCCTCGGCTGGGGGGACCGGCCTGAACCCGCCACCCGTCCGTTCGCGGCGGTTGACGGCCCGCCAGTCGCGCCGCCAGCGGGCGAATGCGCGCCGAGAACCGAGCGTCGAGGCATTGCCAGCGCTGGCCATGACTGCATTATAGAATGCGGGCACTCGCCCACGGATACGTCGGCAGGCCCTCCTCCCTTGAGGTCACAGAGCCTATCTTCGATACTCTTGCGTCATTTCACTTCATGATCTGGTCTCTCCTGTTGAGGGTTTGGTACTGCCTGACCAGTTCGAGTGCCGCAGCACTCCAAGGATTGGAAGGAACGGGCGACTCACTCTTGATCGGGCGAACCCGATCTCAGCCAGAAGCGCGATGATCCGTTCGGCGTTCTCCCGGGACGGACGGACATACACATCGAGATCCTGCGTGAAACGGGGCGCGCCATGGACCGCCAGCGCGTACCCTCCGACGATCAGGTACTCAATGCCGCAGGCGTTGAATCGTTCGAGCAGTTCTTTGAAGTCGCGATCCGGTTCCATAGTACTCCCTGCGAAGCTTGTCGACGGCCTGGACCCGCTCCTCCGGGGGACGACTGAGCCAATACCGACGGTTCTCCGCGGCCTCATCGAACTCTCCCTTCCGGCGCAGCTTGATCGCGTCTCGCAACATGGCCAATTATACCGCCGAGCTCTCATGAGTCGACAAGCGACGCCCTTCCCTCTGACCTCCCCGGGCTGCCTCTCGCAACTTCACATCTCACCTACGTCCCCAACGCCACTGCTCGCCTGCCAACGTCTTGAAAGAATCCAATGATCCAAAGTATGTCCCCATCGTCCTCCGGGAATCGCAATCCCGAGTCCTCCCGGTCAATTGCGCTGCTCTACCTTGACGGCTCGTCTCGTTCTCGATAGTCGAACCAGTCGAAATCCGCGGGTCGTGTGCACGGCGAGCCGTTGCCGGTGGCGTACATGGCGAGATAGACGCCCGTGAAGCCGCCCGCGACTTCCGTCGAGAGGTAGCGGGTCTCGCCCTGGCCCAGACACTCCAAGCTGCCTTCCGCCGCGCCATAGAGGAAGCGGTAACTCTCCCGGTCCGCGTCGATGGCCAGAACGATGCGCGGGGCCGTCTCCGCGGACAAGGGTGCACAGGCCACTTCGGCGTGGAGGCTGCCGATCCGGCGGCGCAGGACCACGCAGTCCCTGCCTCCTCGGCGGGTGACGAAGATCTCGTCGTGGTGAGACTCGTTCATCCGGACCACCAGACCGGCCTCCTCGTTCTCGGTCTCCGGACTGAACTCAAGGCATGCCGCCGCGCGCAGCGAGAAATGACACTGGCGCCGGCCCAGCCAAGCCGGGGAGGCGGTGTCACCGAGGCCGTGGGGCGAGCCCCGAAGACGGAGATGGCTTGGACGCTCCGCAAGCGAGTAGCATGCGGGATCCGGGTTGCGAAGGAAGTTCCAATGGGGACCCAGCGTGAGTGAATCGAAGTCGTCGCGCACCGCCGTCGCCGGCACCGGCGCGGGCTCCAGGGCCGATTCCATCTCCAGCTCGATCCTGCCCTGCCGGCCGATGACC
>CAYHEI010000159.1:0-6862 GCA_964355385.1 uncultured bacterium
GACCACGGCTTAGCCGTGGTCGGCGGCAGTGTCCCCATAGTAACCCAAGTCCTTCAAGATGGTATGGCGCTCCCGCCAGTCCTCCTCGACCTTCACCCAGAGCTTCAGGAACACCTTGCCGCCCCGCAGCTTCTCCAGCTCGAGCCGGGCCGCCGTACCGATCTCCTTGAGCCGGCTGCCGCCCTCCCCGATCACGATGCCCTTGTGCCCATCCCGCTCCACCAGGATCGTCGCCTCCACCCGGAGCATGCTCCCGTCCAGCTCGTGCGCCACTATCATCACCGCGCAGCTGTACGGGATCTCTTGATGCAGGTTCCCGAAGAGGTGCTCTTGGATGATCTCCTGCACCAGGAACCGGTCGGGCTCCGCGCGCCCCGCCGGATCGTCCTCGTACCAGCGCGGCCCCTCCGGCAGGCGTTTGCGCACCAACTCGAGCAGGAGGTCCGTGCCGTCGCCGAGCGAGGCGGAGACCGGCACGATCTCGTCGAACTCCGCCTTGGCCCGCAGCCGCTCCATCAGCGGGAGGAGCATGGGCTTGGGGATGCGGTCGATCTTGTTGATGACGAGAAACGTCGGCTTGCGCCGGGCGCCCACCAGCCGCTCCAGGTCCCGCCCCCCCTCGGGGGCCTCCGCGCTCACGACGTAGAGCGCCAGGTCGGCGTCGCGCGCGTGGCCCGTCGCGGCGCGGTTCATCGCCTCGCCCAGCCGCCCGGGCGTGGCCGCCACCCCCGGCGTATCCACGAACACGATCTGGCAGCCGGACTCGGTCCGGATACCGAGGATCGCGCGACGGGTCGTCTGGGGCTTCGCGCTGACGGCGGCGACCTTCCGGCCCGTGAGCCGGTTGACGAGCGTGGACTTCCCCACGTTGGGCACGCCGAGCACCGCCACGAACCCCGACCGGAACCCCGGCGGGGAGGCCAGCGCGGGATCGCTCAGGCGGAGAACCGGGCGCGCAGCGCCTTGGCCACGTAGGGCGGCACCAGCCCCCGCACGTCCCCACCGAAGCGCGCGATTTCCCGCGTGATGCTGGAGCTCAGGTACGTGTACGCCTCCCCGGGCATCAGGAAGACCGTCTCGGCGCGCTTGCTGAGCCGCCGGTTCATGAGCGCCATCTGAAACTCGTACTCGAAGTCCGACACGGCCCGAAGGCCGCGGATGATCAGGTCCGCTTTGGCCTTCTTCAAATAATCCACCAGCAGGCCGTCGAACGCCTCGACCCGCACCCGAGGCAGCGACCGGACCGCGTCGCGCACCTGCGCCACCCGCTCCTCCACCGTGAACAGCGGGTTCTTGTCCGTATTCGCGAGCACCGCGACCACAAGCCGGTCCCCGATGGCCAGCCCGCGCCTCACGAGGTCCACGTGCCCGTACGTGATCGGATCGAAACTGCCTGGATAGACGGCGATTCTCATCGATAGCTCCTTGGCTCCGAAAAGCAGTCAATGCCGACGACCGCAGCTAAGCTGCGGTCGTCGCGCAGATCGGGCACCGCCCGATCTGCGTTCATGTGTAGGATCCGACCTTCGAAATACCATAGCGCCGTTGGCGCGTTAACGCGAGGACGCCGACGCGGGGTGGCAGGACGCGGCCCCGGGGGACGCGCCAGACGAGAACGCCGAGGCGGGCGACGAGGACGGCGGCCTCTTCGGCCACGGCCGCGGCGTCCACCTTGAACGGCGGGTCCAAGAAGACCACGTCGAAGCCCGTGCCGTCGTCCGCGACGAGCGCGGCGAGGCCGGCGGCGACATCTCCGCGAACAACCCGGGCGTTCTTCTCCAGTCCGAGCGCGGCCGCGTCGGCGCGAATCCCGGCGACGGCGGCGGCATCGGACTCGACAAAGACGCACTCGGCCGCCCCGCGGGAGAGCGCCTCGAACCCCAGACTCCCCGACCCCGCATACACATCGAGCACGCGTGCGCCCTCCAGTCGCCCGGCGAGGGTATCCATGAGCGACGTGCGGACACGCGCCAGCGGCGGGCGCGTCGTCTTGCCTGCCGCGCGAAGCCGTCGCCCCCGGGCGCCCCCGCCGCCGATCCGCAGCGCCATCAGCTCGCCACCACGAGCGCCCAGTCCCTGGAGAGCCGGGTGGCCAGCGCCCGGCGGGCACGCGCGCCGTCCGTGGACGTCAGCTTCGCGTCGGACGCGAACAGGGCTTCGGCTTCCTTCCGGGCGGCCTCCAGCTCGGCCGCGTCCGCGATGAGATCCACGTGCTCCCATTCCGCGTCGCCGTGCTGCCGAACGCCGAACAGCTCCCCCGGACCCCGCAGCGCCAGGTCCCGTTCGGCCAGGGCGAACCCGTCGGAGGTCGCGACGAGGGCCTTGAGCCGCTCCTGCGCCTCCGGGGTGACGTTCCCGGTCGTCACCAGCACGCACCACGACGGCTTCGGCCCGCGCCCCACGCGCCCCCGGAGCTGGTGAAGCTGCGCGAGCCCGAATCGGTCCGCGTGCTCCACGAGCATGAGGGTGGCGTCGGGGACGTCGATTCCGACCTCCACCACGGAGGTGCTCACGAGCAGCGCGATCTCCCCCGTCGCGAACGCGCGCATGGACGCTTCTTTCTCCGACGGTTTCAACTGGCCGTGAATGAGACCCAGGGAGAACGCCGGAAAGACCTTCTTCAGCCGTTCGAACTCGCGCGTGGCGTCCCGCAACACCATGTGCTCGCTCTCTTCCACCAGCGGGAAGACCGCGAACGCCCGTTCCCCCGCCGCGAGCCGTTCGGCCACGAGCCGGTACGCCTCGTCCCGCTTCATGGCGCCGTGCGCCCAGCGCGTGGTGATTCCGCCCCGGCCGGGGGGCATCTCGTCGAGCACCGAGAGCGAGGTGTCGCCGTACTGCGTGAGGACAAGCGCCCGCGGCAGCGGCGTGGCCGTCATCATGAGGAGGTCGGGGTGCTTCCCCTTCTTCTCGAGCAGCTCCCGCTGGCGAACACCGAACTTGTGCCGTTCGTCGATGACCGCGAGCCCGAGCCGGGGAATCGCGAGCGACGGCTGGATGAGCGCGTGCGTGCCCACGATGAGATCGAAGTAGCCGCCGTCGAGCCCGAGCTGGAGCTGCTTCTTCTCCGCCTTGCCCTTGCCGCCCGTGAGCAGGCCGACCTGGATGCCCGCCGGGCCGAGCAATCGGCGGAAGGTGCGGAAGTGCTGTTCCGCCAGGATCTCCGTGGGCGCCAGGACGGCCGCCTGGTAACCGGAGTCCACGGCGACGGCGATTGCCGCCGCCGCGATCACCGTCTTGCCCGAGCCGACATCGCCTTGCAGCAAGCGGTTCATCGGACTCTCCCGCGCCAGATCCACCGTCGTCTCGGCGATCACGCGGCGCTGCGCGCCGGTAAGCGGGAAAGGCAAGGAGGCGAGGAAGGCCGAGGACTTCACGCCTCCCGTCGTGTACGGCCGGCCCTTGCGGATCGCGGCGAGCTTCTCCCGCCGCAGCCCCAGCGCGAGCTGGAGGAGAAAGAGCTGATCGAAGGCCAGGCGGCGCCGCGCCCGCTCCCACTCGGCCCAGCCCGACGGCCGGTGGCCCTGCCGCAGGGCCTCCGCGAGCGCCGGCAGCGCATGCCGCGCGCGGATCGCCTCGGGGACCGGGTCCTCGAGACCCGGCAACCGCTCTTGCAGCGCGGCGGCGGCCAAGGTTCGCGCGCGCTCCTGTGTGATCACCGTCGTCGCGCGGTAGTACACGACCATCTCGCCCCGGTCCAGCGCCGCGGCATCCTCCACGCTGAGCCGCTCCACCGAGCCCGCGCGGCCCGAGAAGCGCAGGCCGGCGGGTGCGCGGCTCGGCGCGTCGCGCAGCAGCAGGGCGGCGCCGCGGCGGTAGTCCGAGGCGAGATACGGGCGGTTGAACCAGTAGAGGGAGGCCTTCCCGCCCTGTCCGTCCTCGAGCGCGACCTTGATGATGTGCAGCCGGCCCTTCCGGAAGATCCCCACCGAATTCACCGTGGCGCGGAAGAAGTCGGCTCGGCCCTCCCGCGCCTCCGCGAAGGTCTTGAGCGCGCTGCGACTGACGTGCCAGCGCGGAAGCCGGAACAGGAGATCGTCCGCGGTCTTCAGGCCCAGCCGGGCGAGCGACCGCGCTTCCGCGGGCGTCACGCCCGGAAGCCCTTCGACGCGCCCAGGGGTCACCGTCCGAGCGATGTCAGCTCCGATCCGGGGAAGTAACTCGCCAGAATGGCCCGGAAGTCCCGGCCGGCGGCCGCTTGCGCGCGCAACCCCTCCTGGCAGACGCCCACGCCGTGCCCCCAGCCGGTCCCCCGGAAGCGCATCGCGTCACCGCGGTCCACGACCGTGAACCGGGTGCTCTTCAACTCATTCGCGCCGAGCGCCTCGCGGAAGCGGGCGGCCGGGACGCGGACCACCCGGCGCGGGGTGCGGATGGCGATCTCCTCCGGCCGGCCGGAGGCGGTCCGCCCTTCCGTGGTCACGCCCTGCACCGGCTCGCCGCGCGCGAGGACGCCGTGCAGTCGCCGCGCGAGCTCGATCTTGGACAGTTCGAGCGACCACGGTCCGAAGTGAGGCGCCCCGGCGCACCAACGGCAGGGGACGCCGCCCAGCGGAGGCACGGCCGGCCCCCCCCAGACAGCTCGCACGTCCTCGGTCCCCCCCCCGCAGTCCGAGTGATGGTAGGGAATGAACGAGCGGCCCCGGTACGCGAGGACCAGTCCGCGCGTCTCGTCCACGGCCTGGTCGCTGCGTCGGTCCTCGCAGGTCCGGCCGCAGTACTTCTGATCGCGCGTGTCCGCGGACAGCGCGGCCTCGCCGCCGTGCCGGCTCCACTCGGCCCAGGCGTAGCTGCGCGCGACCACCGCGAACGCCTTGAGGGCCTCCGGCGGCCAGGCGGGAGATACCTCGCCGGGCACGACGCCCCGCACATAGTCGTCCAAGGCCACGACGTTGACGAGAATCCCACGTCCGCCCTCGCGGGCGTGTTCGATCTTCCCTCGGTACCGGCGCTTCGCCGCCGCGAGCCGGGCGGGCCGTTCGGGCAACGCCACGCGCAGCACGGGCGCGCGCCGGGGGACGGCGACCGGCCGGCCGCGCGGCGCCGCGCACCCGGCGAGAACGGCCAAGGCAACGACCGGCGCGTGCGAGAGCACGCGACGCGCGAACGCGAGCTCAGCCTGCGTTCGCGGCCTGGCCGGACTCGGGGAGCCCGGTAGAGCGTACAACTAGAAGGATACGAGGAGCGTAAAGCGTGAGGCGTCGCCGAGATCGCCGTAGGGCGCGAACGCGTAGTCGAACCCGTAGTCGAACTGGAAGCCATGTCCGTGGATCCCCAAGCCCAGGGTGAGGCCCGACAGGCCGCCGAGTTCGTTCGCCGGGTAGCGATACCGGTAGCCGGCCCGGATGGCCGCGAACATCAGCCAGTACTCCGCACCGGCGTGGACTTCGACCCGTCCCCGCCGCGGCACGAGCACCTCCGCGGCCGCCGTCAGTTCATCCGCGGGCTCGTCGGATTCCCAGGGGTAACGATGCACCGGGCCCGCTCTCGATTCGGATCCAAGACCGGCCGCACGGAGGAAGAGCCCCGGCCAGCGCCACGCGGCACCCGCGCGTCCCGTGAGCGGGAGACGGAACCCCGCGAGCTCTCCCCCGATGTTCTGCACGACCCCGGCCAGCGCGAGCCCGGGCGCCGAGAGCCAGGGAACGACCAGCACCCCGGCGTCCGCGCTCACGGTCCGTCCGCCGATCCCGCCCCCGAGGTTCTCGTTCAGGGTCTTGGCCGCGACCCCGACCAGCAGGGCGTCATCCAGCAGGGCCCGGCCGTACCCGCCCATGAGGATGCGCCCGGACACGTCGAACGCCTGCCCGATCCGCGCGCCGGCCCCGTCGAGCTGATCGAAGCTGCCCAGATCGAGGACCGACGCTGCGAAGCCGAACGTCCCGCCCGCGGGGAAGGCGCCCCCGAAGAACTCATGACGGAATCCGCCGATCCACTGACTGTGCGTGAACTGGCCCTGGGCCCGGCCGATCTGCGCGAGTCCGGCCGGGTTCCAGAACACCGCCGTGGAATCGTCCGCGATCGCGGAAAAGGCCTCCCCCATCGCCGACGCGCGGGCGCCGCTCCCGATGGTCAGGTACGGCGCAGCGACGCGGGCGTCGTCGAAAATCTCCACCGAGGCCAGGGCCAGGGCGGGCGCCAGGAGCAGCGCCGCGACGGATCGGACGGCGACCGGCGTCCCGCTCACCGGCGCACCACGAACTTCGCCGTCGCCTTGCGGAGCGCGGCGCCGCCGGGGGACTTCACGTTCACGAGTCCGCCGCGGCCGTCCGCGCCGAGCACGTCGATGACGGCCATGTACGCCCCGGGCGCGAAGGAACACGCGTCGATCGTTTCCTTCACGACGATCATCCCGGAACCCGCCACGGGGCCGTACCGCCAGTCGCCCTTGGCGACCTGCCGGCCCGCGGCGTTGTACACCCGCGCGTGCGCCTCGCCCCCCGCGGGGGTCATCGTGAACTGGAGCGTCAGCCGACATCCGTTCGCCCCGCCCAACGGGCTCGGGAAGGCGAGAAACGACGCCGCGGGCGTTTCCACGGGCGGCACCGTGACCGCCTCGTATTCGACGCGGAACTCCTCGAACTCCGGCAGCGTCGGCGCGGGAGCGTCGTTGGTCCCGTTGTTGTAGAGGCTCACCTCGAATTGCAGGTAGCGATAGCCGGCGGGCGCGGTGAAGACCGGCAACCACAGCGAATCGTTCTTCGCGAGGGACGAGTCGTACGTATAGGTGCCCGGCGCCTTCGGCATGGCCCCCGTGTCGGGGATTCGGGGCGACCAGCCGCCGTCGCAGGCCCCGTACCCCCACTCCATGTTCGCTCCGGCCACCCGGTAGCGGACCATCACCCAGTCATCCCCGGCCCCC
>CAYHEI010000160.1:0-6856 GCA_964355385.1 uncultured bacterium
CCATTACTATCTGCTCTTCGTCCGCCGGCCGGTTCCCTTCGTCGTGGAGCTGGAGCTGACGGCGGCGCCTTTGCCGGCGCGCCGGTCGGGCGTGGCGCATGCGCGTCCGGCGAAGGCGTGGGCGCCCGCGGCCACGGTGGCGTCCGCCATGTCGGCCTCCGGTTCCGACGCCGAGGAGTCCGCCGCATGCCCCCCGCCCTGCCCGGACACGCCGGGCGCGTTCGTCCCGGCGGGGCTCGCGGAAGTCCAGCCCCGCTGGATCGGAGGGTTCATCGAGGAGTCCGACTATCCCGCGTCGTCGCGGCGGAACGGCGAGGAAGGGGTGGCCATGCTCACGGTGTTTCTCACGGCCGAGGGGAGAGTGCGCGATGTCCGACTGGCCCGGGCCAGCGGCCACGGCGACCTGGACCGGACCGCGCTCGAGAAGGTCCGCGCCGCGGCGTTTTCGCCCGCCCGCGACTCCTCCGGCCGCGCGGTGCCGTGCAAAATCCTGCTGCCGATCCGGTTCGAACTACATTGACGACTCTGATGGGACTCTGATGGGGACAGTCTTCGGATCATTGGATTCTGAGGCTCCAACGAATCTGGGCGATTCTGGGGTTCATGCCGCGGTCCGGTAGAATCGACGCGCCGGGTGCTGTTCACCACGTCATCGGCCGCGGCGTGGAGCGAAGAGAGATCTTCTGTGGGGTGGCTGACTATGGGCACTTCACTCGCCGGCTGGGTGATCTGCTCGAGTCGAGTGGCGGCCGGTGTCTCGCATGGGTGCTCATGCCAAATCACTATCATCTGCTCCTGCGGACCGGATCACTTCCGTTGGGCGGTCTCATGGCGAGGCTCCTGACGAGTTACGCGCTCAGATTCAATAAGCGCTACGGGCGGAGTGGATATCTATTTCAGGGTCGCTACACATCGATCCTGTGCAGTGGCGACGCGTACCTTCTAGAATTGCTCCGTTACATTCACTTGAATCCCATTCGGGGAGGTCTGGTGAGAGACCTGCAATCTCTGGCGCGCTACCCTTGGTGCGGACATGCGGCCCTTTCGTGCCAGCGCCATATTCGCTGGCAAGATGTCGCCTCAATCCTGGGGCACTTCTCATCGAATCGGGGGAGGTCGGTCCGTGCTTACCATCAGTTCATGCTGGAAGGTTTGAGGAACAGCCAACCTCCCATGCCGCCAGTGGGAGCCTCGATTCACCGCCGAGGTGGCGAGTGGGAGTTCCGACGAGGGGCCGGGAAAGCATCATCGCGGGAACGGGTTGAGGGCGAAGAGCGTTTGATCAACGATGCACTCAAGAAACATGCTGATGACGAGAGGCGACGCAGTCGGCTGCGTCGGAGTGGCTGGACGCCGGCAAAGGTCGTTGCCCAAGCAGGAATAGTCTGCGGAGTATTGCCTGATCGTGTCTACGGGAATGGCAAGCGACCGGCGCAGGTGAGGGCTCGGTCACTCGCATGCAAATGGCTGATTGACGATCTCGGCCTCACAGGCGCCTTCGTGTCGAGACTGCTGAGAATCGCCCAGCCGACGGTTAGTCAAAGCATCGAGCGCGGACGGGGAATCGCTCGGGATCTTGGCATGAGAATGGAAGAGGTGGACGGAAAGGGGAGAATCCAATGATCCAAAGACTGTCCCTTGCTGGGGTCGGGATGTTGCTGGCAGCAGGGGCGCGGGCCGGCAATGTGCGGATGGACGGGCTGGACGTGACGCTGATGACGCAGGAGTGGGGGAAGCCGCAGGCGGGGAAGTCCGTCGAGGGGAGGCCGCTCTCGCTCGGCGGCACCGCGTACGTTCATGGGATCGGTACCCACGCGCGAAGCGAATGGACCGTCGAACTGTACGGCGGGGCGAAGAGATTCACCGTCACCGCTGGAGTCGACGATGAGCGGAAAGGACTCGGTTCGGTGGTGTTCCAGGTCTGGCTGGACGATGTCCTGATCGAGCAGACGCCCGTGCTGCACGGGGGGGACAAGCCCCGCGAATTGGACGTGGAGCTGGCTGGGGGCCGTCTGTTGACGCTGGTGGTGGAGGCCGGGGACGACAATCTCGACAACGATCACGCCGACTGGATCAACCCCGTGGTGGAGATGGCCGACGACGCGAAACCACCCGTGGCCGTCACCCCCCCGTCTCCGGACGATCCCGCGCCGCCGATCGTGGTGGAGCGGGATCCGCGGACGGCGATTCACGGGCCGCGCATCGTCGGGGCGACGTCGGGGCGGCCGTTCCTCTACCGGATCCCCGCGACCGGCGAGGCGCTCAAGGAATACGAGGCCGAGGGGCTTCCCGCCGGTTTGCGGCTCGACGCGCGGGCGGGCATCATCCGGGGGACGGTCAAACGTGCAGGCGAATACGATGTCCGGCTGACCGTGCGGGGCGAGAGCGGCGTGGGGGCCCGCACGCTGCGCATCGTCGCCGGTCCCCACCGTCTCGCGCAAACTCCTCCCATGGGCTGGAACTCGTGGAACGTGTGGGCGGGGGCCGTGGACGACGCGAAGGTGCGCGCGGCCGCCGATGCGCTCGTGTCCTCCGGCCTCGCCGCGCATGGCTACCAGTACGTGAACATCGATGACACCTGGCAGGGCGCCCGGGGGCAGGACGGCGCGCTCGGGACCAACGCGCGCTTCCCCGACATGAAAGCGCTCGCGGAGTACGTCCACGCGAAGGGGTTGAAACTGGGCATCTACTCGTCCCCGGGCCGCAAGACGTGCGGCGAATTCGAGGGGAGCTATGGGATGGAGGCCATCGACGCGCGCACCTGGGCCGGGTGGGGGATCGATTACGTGAAGTACGACTGGTGCTCCTGCGAGAGCAAGGACCTGACGGCGCCCTACCGGCTGATGCGCGAGGCCTTGGACCGCGTGGATCGCGACATCGTGTACAGCCTGTGCCAGTACGGGATGGGAGAGGTCTGGAAATGGGGCGCGAGCGTGGGCGGGAACCTCTGGCGCACCACCGGGGACATCACGGACACCTGGCACAGCCTCGAGGAAATCGGGTTCGGCCAGGCGGGGCACGAGGCGCACGCGGGACCGGGCCGGTGGAACGACCCGGACATGCTGGTGGTGGGCCGGGTGGGCTGGGGGCCGAGTCTGCACCCGACGCGCCTGACGCCCAACGAGCAGATCACGCACATGACGCTGTGGTGCCTGCTGGCGGCCCCGCTTCTGATCGGGTGCGACCTCGCAGCGCTCGACGAGTTCACGCTCGCGTTGCTGACGAACGACGAGGTGCTCGACGTGGACCAGGACTCGTTGGGCCGGACGGCCGGACGTGTTGCGCGGAAGGACCGCACCGAGGTCTGGGCGCGGCCGTTGCGTGATGGGACGCTCGCGGTCGGGCTCTTTAACCGAGGCCGGGCGGTCGCCCGCGTGGCGGCGGAATGGAAGGCGCTGGGACTGGCGAAGCCCCGCGCCGTGCGCGATCTGTGGCTGCGGCGGGACCTGGGGACCTACGAGGGATCGTTCTCCGCCGAGGTCCCCGGCCACGGCGCGGTGCTGGTGAAGATCGGGACGTCGCGAGAGCCGTCGTAGCCGCCCTCGCGACGGGGCGGTTCCGGGGGGGCCGGCCCGCACGGACCCGGGAGGCGGGTTGAGGTAGGATGGCCCCCATGGAATGGGTGGCCGGTACGGCCTGCTCGCGGTCTTTCTCGGCACGTTCGTCGAGGGCGAGACGGTGCTCTTCAGCGCCGGCGTCCTGGCGGGGCACGGCATCCTGCCTCTGCCGGCGGTGATCGCCGTGGCGTGGGCCGGCGCCGTGATCGGGCACGGGTTCTGGTTCCTCGTGGGACGTTGGTGGGGCGGACGGGCGCTGACCTTCTTGAAGGTGCCCGCCGACAAGGTGGCGCACGTGAAGTCATTGGTGCACCGCCATCCCATCTCGTCCATTGTGTTGCTCCAATACATGTACGGCCTGCGGATCGTCGGCGCGACGATTCTGGGGGTCACGCGACTGGGCGTCGCGCGGTTCATGTCCATCGAGGCGGTGAACTGCGTGGTGTGGGCGGCAGCCGTCGCGGGCGCGGGAAGCCTGATCGGCGAGGCGGCCGGACGCTGGTTCCACGGCTGGGCGCGCTGGGCGTCGATCGGCGTGACGGCCCTGGTGCTGTACCTGGTCGTGAGCCGGGTCTTCCGGGCCGTCGAACGCCGGGTGGAATCGGAACCCTAAGCCGGCAACTTCCCCAGGAGACGCAGGAGGCCGTCGAGGACGGTGTAGGGGTGCGGAGGACAGCCGGGAATATACAGGTCCACGGGGAGAGTCCCGTCCGCGCCGTCGTGCTGCTCGGGGTGGCCCGCGTACGGGCCGCCGGAAATCGCGCAGGCGCCCACCGCGATGACGAGCTTCGGCCCGGGGACCGCCTCATACGTCGCGCGCAAGGCGTCGCGCATGTGCGCGGTCACCGGGCCGGTGATCAGCAGGCCGTCGGCGTGGCGCGGGGAGGCGACGAGCTGCACGCCGAACCGGGCCAGATCGAACACGACCGTCTGGAGGACGGCGACCTCGACCTCGCAGCCGTTGCAGCCGCCCGCGCTCACTTGGCGAAGCTTCAGCGAGCGGCCGAACAGCGCGCGCGCCTTGGCGTCCAGTGCGGAGGCCAGGGCGCGGGTCCGGCCCTCGGCGAGGACGAGGTCGTCCCGTTTCGAGGCCGCGAGCCGGTGGTCCCGGGAGTGGGACAGAGCGCCCGCGGGGCAGGCGTCCACGCACTCGGCGCAGAAGAGGCACCGGCCGAGATCGAGGCGCACGCCGCCGGGGCCGGCGGTGATCGCGCCGGTGGGACACGCCTCCGCGCAGTCCCGGCACCCCGCGGGGCAGCGCGCCGCCTCCACCACCGGGAGGCCGCGGAAGCGGTCCGGCAGCGCGGGCGGCTCCGCGGGGTACCGCGCGGTCCGGTGGCCCTGCTTGAGTCGTTCGCGAATCGCCCTCAGCATGCGGAATCCTTACAGGTCATGACCGCAGTAACTCAGGTTGAAGCTCTTGTTGCACAGCGGAAAGTCCGAGATCTGCTGTCCCCGCATGGCGTACGCGAGGCCGAACCAGTTGTGGCATGAGGGGTCCACCACATTGTAGGAAGCGAATCGGTCGTCCGGACCCGTGAGCGCGACGTGGCAGGCTTCGCCCCGCCAGCCTTCGACGAGCGCCACAGCCAGGGCGCGGGGCGCGGCCGTGCCGACGGCGGATCGGAACGCGCCTGCGGGGAAGCCGCGGAGCAGGTCGAGGACGAAGCGGCCCGAGCGCTCGATCTCCGTCCAGCGCACGCGCGCGCGGGCGCGCACGTCGCCGCCTTCCCAGGTCGCCGGGGAGGGACGCGCGGTACCGTACCAGCCGGTGGGGAAGTCCGTGCGGGCGTCCAGCGTGAGTCCGCACGCGCGCGCGGCGGGGCCCACGAGGCCGAGCGCCAGCGCGTCGGCGCGGCCGACCGTGCCGACACCGTCGAACCGGTTCATCACGGAGGGGGTCTCCCAGAGCAGATCCACCGCGCCCGCCGTGTCGCGCAGCGCGACGTCGAGGCGCGCGGCGAGCTCCGCGAGCCGGTCCGGATCGGCGTCGAAGCCCGCGCCTCCCGGCCGGATCAATCCGCGGCCGAGTCGGCTGCCGCAGAGCAGCGCGGTGAGGTTCAGGTACTCCCCGCGCAAGCGGCCGCAGAAGGACGCGGTGGGCAGGTAGCCCACGTCGCCGGCCAGCGCCCCCAGGTCGCCCGTGTGGTTGGCCATGCGTTCCAATTCAAGCGCAACGGCGCGCAGCGCGAGCGCGCGGGGCGGCGGCGTTGCGCCGGCGAGGGCCTCCACGATTTGCGCGTAGGCGGTCGCGTGAGCCGCCGTGGAGTCGCCCGCGAGCGTCTCGGCATAATGGATGGAGCGCCGATCCGGACCGGCGGCCAGCGCGCGCTCGACGCCCCGGTGCTGGTACCCCAGGGCGATCTCGAGGTGCAGCACGCGCTCGCCGTGGCACTGGAAGCGGAAGTGCCCCGGCTCGATGACGCCCGCATGGACCGGTCCGACGGCGACCTCGTGGATCTCATCGCCGTCCGCCCGGAAGAAGCGCGTGTCGGCGGGTGGCCCCCGGCGCACGGGTTTCAGCCACGGGTGGCCCTCCGGCCGAATGCCGTCATCCTCGAACAGCGCCCGTTCGAACCAGTGCGCCGCCGGGCAGTCCGGCGTGAGTGAGGGGTACGACGCGGCCGCCGGAGTGGAGACCAGGTCCAGAGCCCCGGCGGCCCCGTCCGCCAGCACCGCGTACAGGCGCCGCCCGGCATCGGGACCCGGCCCGGCGAAGAAGGCGCTCAGCCGCGCTCCGGCGGCGACCCGGCCGATGACGCGCGCGCGGAACGTTTCCAGTCCGAGCGACGGGATCGCCGCGAGCGGCGTCGCTCCGCCGTTCGGAACGCTCGCGGGCGCGGTTACCATGACGACGCGGCCCCCACGGCATCGAGCAGCCACGCGGGCAGGAACAGCCCGAGGGCGAGCGAGGCGAGTCCCAGCGCCGCGGGCGGGGCGAGCGCGAGCCACGATTCCCGCGTGCCGCCGGCCGGGCGGTCCGGCGCGGGCGCGCCCCGGGTCATCCGCAAGACGGGTCCCAGGAGCCCGAGAAACGCGACCGCCAGGGCCGCCACGAACACGGCGGACACGGCCCAGCGCCCGGCGTCCAGCGCGCCGCGCAGGACCGCGAACTCGCTCACGAAGGTCCCGAACGGGGGCATGCCGCCGATCGCCAGGCCGCCCGCGAGCCACAGCGCTCCGGTGCCGGGGAGCGCCCGCGCCGCCCCGCGCCCGCCCGCGATGAGCTTGGTCCGGTACGCCGCCAGGAGATTACCCGCCGCCAGGAAGAGCATCCCTTTCGCGAGGGAGTGATTGAC
>CAYHEI010000161.1:0-1192 GCA_964355385.1 uncultured bacterium
GATCTGGAGCATCTGGTTGTCGTCGAGCCCGAGCGACCGCACGGGCCTCCCGGCGTCGAGCGCCGCCCGGACCTTCGAGAGCACCGCGAATTGGAGGATGGCCTCCTTGTTCCCGGAACGCGCCGTCTTCTCGGTCGTCGCATACCGCTTCGTGACGGTCTCCAGGTCGGCCAGCATCAGCTCGGTGTCGATGATCGCGACGTCGCGCTCGGGATCCACGGAGCCGGACACGTGGATGATGTTGGGGTCCTCGAAGCAGCGCACCACGTGCGCGACGGCGTTCGTCTCGCGGATGTTCGCCAGGAACTGGTTCCCCAGCCCCTCCCCCTTGGAAGCGCCCTTCACCAGCCCCGCGATGTCCACGAACTCGACGCTCGCGGGCACGAGCTTCTGCGCGGGGATGAGCCCCGCGATCACGTCCAGCCGCGGGTCAGGCACCCGCACGACCCCGACGTGGGGATCGATGGTGGTGAAGGGAAAGTTGGCGGCCGGCGCCTTCGCGGCCGTGAGCGCGTTGAAGATGGTTGATTTCCCCACATTCGGGAGGCCCACGATCCCACAGCCGATGGCCACGTTACGGCTCCAGCGAGCGTCCGCGAGCGGTCAACATGTCCTCATCCAATGCCGGACGTGCTCCTGCACGTCAGAAGTGCTCCCAGCGGCGCAGGAAGCGCCAACGCCCCTCGGTCAGGTTGCCGAGCTTGACGCGGCCGATGCGCACGCGCTTCAGGCCCATCACCTTCACGCGCACCGCCTCGCACATCCGCCGGATCTGCCGCTTGTGGCCCTCCTTGAGGATGAAGCGCAACTGGTCCGCGTTGACCCACTCCACGCGCTCGGCGTGGAGGAATTCCGTTCCGCTCGCGCGGATGCCCTGCCGCAGGCGGTTCAATCCCGGCGTATCCAGCTTGCCCTCGACGCGGACGAGGTACTCCTTCTCGATGCCGTGTTCCGGCCCGACGAGCAGCTTCGCGACGCGCCCGTCCTGCGTGAACACCATCAGCCCCTTGGAATCGATGTCGAGCCGGCCCGCGGGCGCGAGCCCGCGCAGGTGGTCCGAGCGCAGCGGCGGGTCGCCCGGCGCAAGCTCCTGCCGGTCGGGCCGGATCAGGTCCGACGCGGGCTTGTACCCCTTCTCCGGCTGCGCCGCGACGTATCCGACGGGCTTGTTCACGAGGATCGTGGCGGTCCC
>CAYHEI010000161.1:1202-6840 GCA_964355385.1 uncultured bacterium
CACGTCCTGCCCCGGCAGCGCCTTGGTGCCCAGCTCGTGCACCGGCTTGCCGTCCAGCAGCACGAGCCCCCGGCGGATGAAGTCGTCCGCCTCGCGCCGCGAGCACACGCCCCGGTTCGCGAGGATCTTCGAGATGCGTTCGGCTTCGACGGCGGGCATGGGGACGATTATAACGGTATGCTGGTGCCGGCATGGACTCCCGCACCGCACCCGGCACGGCGCTAATCACCGGCGCCTCGAGCGGCATCGGGCGCGAGCTGGCCCTGGTGGCCGCCCGGGAGCGCTGGCGGCTCGTGCTGGTCGCGCGAAACCAGGAAGCCCTCAAGGCCGTCGCCATCGCGGCCCAGGGCCTCTCCGGAACCACCGCCGACGTGCTGCCGGTGGACCTCGCGGATCCGGCCGGTCCCGAGAAGGTCATGCGCGCCCTCGAACGCGAGAGCATCGTGGTGGACGCCCTGGTCAACAACGCGGGGTTCGGCTCGAACGGCGCGTTCGCTTCCGCCCGCGTCGAGAACGAGCTGGCCATGATCCAGGTGAACGTGGCGGCCGTGACGCACCTGACGCGGCTGCTGCTCCCGGGGATGATCGAGCGCCGCCGGGGACGCGTCCTGAACGTCGCCTCCACCGCCGCGTTCCAGGCGGGGCCGTTCATGGCGGTGTACTACGCGAGCAAGGCCTTCGTCCTCTCGTTTTCCGAGGCCCTGGCGGAAGAGCTGCGCGGGACGGGCGTCACGGCCACCGCCCTCTGCCCGGGCCCGACCCGCACGGGATTCGGCGACCGGGCCGGCATGCACGAGATCAGACTGTTCAGCAGAGGCCTGCTGCGGATGCATACAGCGCAAGCCGTAGCCGAAGTGGGCTACCGCGGCATGATGCGCGGTCAGGCCGTCGTGATCCCCGGCCTCTTGAACCGGCTCGGCGTCCAGTCCGTCCGCTTCAGCCCCCGTTCCCTCGTCCGCCGCATCGTCCGGAGACTGAACTCCCCGCGATCTTAGTGGCTCATGGCCCTGTGCGAAGAGTGGAGCCCCTACCTCGGAAACGCGGCGACGACGCCGCCGTCGACGTTGAGCATGTTGCCCGTGGTCTTGGCCGAGCGGTCGGACACGAAATAGAGCACGGCTTCGGCCACGTCGTCGGGATAGATATGCACCTTGAGCGCGTTGCGCTGGCGGTAGAACTCCTCCAGCTCCTCGGGCTTGATGCCGTAGGCCTTCGCGCGCTCGGCGCGCCAGGAGGACTCGTTCCAGATGCGCGAGCCCGCGAGCACGGCGTCGGGGTTCACCGCGTTCACCCGGATGCCGAAGGGCGCGCCCTCGACCGCCAGGCAGCGGGCCAGGTGGAGCTCGGCCGCCTTGGCGGCGCTGTACGCCGCCGCGTCCTTCCCCGCGGCGAGCGCGTTCTTGGAGGCGATGAACACCAGCGCGCCGCCGGTCTTCTGCGCCTTCATGATCCGGAAGCCCTCGCGAGCCGCCAGGAAGTAGCCGGTCTCCAGGATCGCGACGTTGCGATTCCATTCCGCCAGGGTCGTGCCCTCGACCGGCGCCGAGGACGCGATCCCGGCGTTCGGCACGACGATGTCCACGCCGCCGAACGCGAGACAGGCGTCGTCGAAGGCCCGGCGCATGTCGAGCTCGTTGGTCACGTCCGCCTGCGCCGTGACCACGCGGTCCTTGCCGGCGATGGGCCGCAACTCCTCGGCGGCGCGGCCGAGCGCCGCCGGATCGATGTCCAAGATCACCACATGGGCGCCCGCCGCGAGGAACTTGCGCGCGATGGCCTTACCGATCCCCCCCGCCCCGCCGGTGATCACCGCCACCCGCCGCGCGAGCTCCTTCTCGGGGGGCAGGCGCTTCAGCTTCGCCTCCTCGAGCGGCCAGTACTCGATGCCGAACGCCTCCTTCTCCTCCAGCGCCACGTAGGTGGACGCCGCCTCCGCCCCGCGCATCACCTGGATGGCGTTGCCGAAGTACTCCGCCGAGACGCGCGCCGTGGACTTGTCCTTCGCGAACGTCATCAGGCCGACGCCCGGCACGAGCACCACGACCGGATTCGGGTCGCGCAGCGGCGGCGAGTCCTTCCGCTTGCAGCGCTCGTAGTAGGCGGCGTAGGCCTTGCGGTACTCGGGCAACGCGTCGGCGAATAGTTGTTTGATGGCTTCAACTGTCCCCGTTTGGGGGTCCCAATCGAGAAAGAGGGGACGGATCTTCGTGCGCAGGAAATGGTCCGGGCAAGACGTCCCGAGCGGCGCGAGCCGCGGGGCGTCCGCGGAATCCACGAACTCGAGCGGCACGGGCGAGTCGTCGAAGTGCCCGATCTTATGTTCCTTGGTTCCAACAAGACCCCTGAGCACCGGCATGACCTCCGCGGCGATCTCCTTCCGCTTCTTGTCGGGCAGTTCACGCCGCCGCCCTCCTCCGAACACCCGGCCCTTCTTGGCGACCTGCGACTCGAGATAGGCCGCAGCCTTGTCGATGGCCGCCAGGCTGTTCTCGTAGCACTCCTTGGACGTGTTCCCCCAGGTGAACAGCCCATGGCCGCCGAGCACGATCCCCTCGAACCCCGCGTGGCCCGCCACGAGCTTCTCGAGCTGGAGCCCGAGATCGAAGCCGGGCCGCTGCCACTTGAACCAGGCGACCTTGCTCCCGAAAATCTCCTGCGTGAGCCGCGGCCCGTCCTTCGACGCCGCGACGGCGATGATCGCGTCGGGGTGCAGGTGATCCACGTGGCGGTGCGGGATGAACGCGTGCAGCGGCGTGTCGATGGAGGCCGGCGCAGGATTCGCGTTGAACGTCGAATGCGTCAGGTACGCCACCATCTCGTCCTCGAACTCGAGCCCCCGGTAGATCTTCTTCATCGCCCGCAACTTGTCCATGTAGAGGCTCGCGAACCCCTCGCGGGAGATCGTGCCGAGGTCGCCGCCGCTCGCCTTCACCCAGATGACCTCGACGGGATTGCCCGTCAGGGGGTCCCGCTCGTTGACCTTCACGGAGGTGTTGCCGCCCGCGAAGTTCGTGACACGCAGATCGGCGCCGAGCAGCCGCGAGCGGTACACGAGCTGGTCGAGTTCGGACTTCCCCTGCGCCTCGGCGTCCTTCCAGAGATACGAGACATATTTGTACATCGTCAGCCCCAGAGTATCACAGTGACGGTTGCCGGCCCGTGCACGCCGATGGACAGGTCGTTCTCGATGTCGGCGGTGCGGCTGGGGCCGGTGATGCACTGCACGGCGCCCGGCACCGCGCGCGAGCGATCCCCCAGGAGTTCCGCCAGGGCGTCCCCCAGGCGGGGTACCAGCCGCGACCGCGGCACGAGCGCCACATGGGCCGCGGGCGCCAGACTGGCGAGGCGCGGGCGGCCCGGCCCGGTCGTCAGCACCAGGGTGCCCGTCTCGGCCACCGCGAAGTCCGCGGCGGTGACGCCGAGGTCCGCCTCGAGGGGCGAACCCAGCGCTCCGGCGAACAGCCAGCCGATCTCCAATCCCGCGAACTCCTCCGGCGCCCACGCCGTGACCGCCCGAGGTCGCAGCTCGTCGACCACCGCGCGCAGGCGGGCCGCGGCGGACGCGGCATCCGGCTCCACGAACGCGCGGCCGCCGAGCCGCTCCAGCTCCTCCCGGAAGCGCGTCGCGGGATCGCGGACTCCTCCCCGTTGAAAGTCCGGCACCCCGCGGACGGGCCGGGGCGGCGCGGTGACCGGACGAGGGCGCTTGAGGCGAGCGGCGATGCGATCGAGGAAGGCGTCAGGTTCCATCAGGACTTCTCGGTCCAGAGTTTACGGAACGACTTCCCCGGCGGAGGAGGCAGATCGCGCCAGCGCGTCCAGCCGTTCGAAGGCAGTCGCGCGGCGAAGGGCAGCAAGCGGCGCGCGGCCGCGGCCGCGAAGCGGTACGCGCGCGGGGAGCCGAAGATCCTGGCGTACAGCCGGAAGGCCGCGCGCTCGGCCCAACCCGTCCCGCCCGCCCGCACCCGCCGGCCCCGCAGCCGCACGAGCATGTCGTGCAACGGGATCTTGACCGGGCAGGCCTCGGCGCACGCGCCGCAGAGGCTGGAGGCGTTCGCCAGCTCGGCGGCCGCCGCTCGGTCGCGTTGGAGCAGCGGCGTCAGCACCGCGCCGATCGGCCCGCTGTACACCGAGCCGTAGGCATGGCCCCCGATCTGACGGTACACGGGGCAGACGTTCAGGCACGCGCCGCACCGGATGCAGTGCAGCACCTCCTGGAACTCCGGGTCGCCGAGGATGTCGGAACGGCCGTTGTCGAGGATCACAACGTGCAGCTCCTCCGGTCCATCCGTCTCACCCCGCAACTTCGGGCCGCTCAACACCGTCAAATACGTGGTGATCTTCTGTCCCGTCGCGCTGCGCGGCAGCACGTTCGCCATCAACTCGAGGTCCTCCCAGGACGGCAGGATGCGTTCCATCCCCATCATGACCACGTGCGTCCGTGGGAGCGTGGACACCATGCGGCCGTTCCCTTCGTTGGTGAAAATCGCGACCGAGCCGGTGTCGGCCAGCGCGAAGTTGCAGCCGGTCAGCCCCAGGTCCGCCTCGCGGAAGACCTTCCGGAGGCGCCGGCGCGCGAACCCGGCCAGCGTCGCCGTCTCGGGCGCGAGCCCCTCCCCACCCTCGGCCTCGAACAGCGCCTGGATCTGGGCGCGATTCTTGTGGATGGCGGGCACGATGAGGTGGGACGGCGTCTCGTGGGCGAGCTGGACGATCCATTCGCCGAGGTCGGTTTCGACCGCGCGGATTCCCGCCCCCTCCAGCGCGTGGTTGATGCCGACCTCTTCCGACACCATGCTCTTGGACTTGGCCACGAGCTTCGCGCCCCGCGCGCGCGCGATCTCCAGCACGACGCGCGCGGCTTCCCCCGCGTCGGCGGCGAAATGCACGCGGCCGCCCCGGGCCTCGAGGTTCGCCGCGAACCGGCCGAGGTACCAGTCCAGGTTCGCGATCACGTCCGCGCGCACCACCCGGGCCCGTTCGCGCCATTCCTCCCACCGGCCCAGCTCCTCCGTGGACCGCCCCTTCAAGCCGCTGAGCCGGTCCACGGTGAACCGCACGGCCTTGCGCAGGAAGTCGTCGCGCAGCGCCGCATCCGCGCGCGCGGCCAGGGTCCCCACGACGGGCGCGCTCACGCTCCCTCCTCGCCGCCCGCCAGGACCTCGGCGAGGTGGATCGGGCGCACGGGGAGGCCGCGGCGGGAGAGGCGACCCCCCAGGTGCAGGAGGCATCCCAGGTCCGTCCCCACCAAGTACTCCGCCCGCGTGCCGGCGACGTGCTCCAGCTTCTCGTCCGCCATGGCCGCGGACACCGCGTCCAGTTTCGTCGCGAACGTGCCCCCGAAACCGCAGCAGTCCTCCGCGCGCGCCAGCGGGACCAGCTCGAGGCCCTTGACGGCGCGCAACAGCTTGAGCGGCTCCTCCCCCACGCCGAGCAGGCGCGTGCCGTGGCAGGAAGGATGGTAGGCCACGCGGTGCGGGAAGCTCGCACCCACGTCGGTCACCTGCATGACGTTCACGAGGAACTGCGAGAGCTCGACCACCGTCCCCGCGAACGCGGCCGCCCGCGCCGCGTCCCGGTCGCCCGCGAACAGAGATCGGAAGAGCGTCGTGTAGGGAAAGAGTGTAGATCTCGGTGG
>CAYHEI010000162.1:0-6814 GCA_964355385.1 uncultured bacterium
CTGCTGATGCGTCAGCCGCTGGAGCAGCGCCGGCGGTGCCGCTTCCAGGAACGCCCCCGCGCTCCCCTCCCACGCGCACAATGCGCCGTCGTTCATGCACCTCCCTCGCGCGACCTCTTGGGGAATATTCGGTCGACCCGACGGCAGACACGTCGGAAGGTGGAACTTGAATACCTACCGGTCTTGGGATGCACGCCCGGGACCTCATATCCTCGAGTTTTCAGACGGTCCGCTAAGGTAGACGGCGCCGACGAGGCGCTTCACGAGCTTCTCGGTGATCTCGACGCCCTCCTCGACCCTCTATCGGAGACGGGACCGGCGCGATGGTCGCATGGGGATGATCCGGTCAAGCACGAATGCCACCGCGTATGCAGCAAGCACGAACAGCCCGACAAACATGATTCCTTTCATCGGCATGATCTCTCTACTCTCCTATTTCCTTGCGCTTTGTCGTCCGCTTCGCCGCTTCAGTTCCGTCTCCCGCTCGCCCGAGGATCAAGATACCCAGCACCGAGAGCAAAAGAGCACACACGAGCGCCCCGAACAGGTACCCCAGCGGCCAGTCCTGCCCCGCGGAAGGAAAGAACAAGGCAATGACCGCCGCCGCCCCGACAGTTTTTGCGGTGGCGAACAGCAGATCGGCCAATGCCTTGTTCTGAACGCCGGTTAAATGCCGCAGACTCATCTCACCTGAATTATACCCCGCCCTTCAAACGCGGGCCTTGGCGTCGAGGGCGAGCTGGACGACGGCGGATTCGGGAATGCCGAGGTCGTGATGATTACGGTAGTACTCGTCTGGCGGTGCCAGAATCAGGCTTGCCTCAGATCCTCCACAGTGATGGAGTCATGCTTGGCCATTGATGCCCTTTGCGTCGCGTCCGTGAGCAGCTTCGCAATCGAGCGTCGCAACTCTTCCACAGCCTCCGCAAGGTGCTGGGGTGCGGGGGGGGGGGGGGGGGGGGTGGGCGGGGCGGGCACGGCCGCCCCCCCCCCCCCCGGCCCCCCCCCCCCCCCCCCCCCTGACCGGACCCCAAGACCTCTCCAAGACCTCCCCAAGACCTCTGGCGTTCGTCCGCGGTCGCCGTCATCGGCGACAGTCCGGCTCGCGCCTGCGAAGACCCTGTGTCCCGACGCGGAGCCTTCAGAGATGGTGAACGAAATCGTCCATAGTAATCCCGGCGCTGCGAATGAGCTTCCGAAGCGTGCCTCGGTCAACCTCGCGGTGATCGGGAACTGACAGAGACGCCCACGAGCCCGTCTTGGTCAGGATCATGTGACTGCCAACCTGCCGTGCAAAGTGCCATCCAAGATTCTCAAAGGCCCTGCGGGCTTCACGTCCCGAGACAACTGGAAGGGTGGCCAATCAGGCGGCGAGGGCGACTTCGATTTCCTGTGTTTCGACGGTCAGGGGAAGCTTCTGCTCCGCCCGTACCTGGAGGCAAGCGACAATGGCTTCACGGATATTGGAGAGAGCTTCCTCCCTCGTCTTCCCCTGCGACACGCACCCGGGAATAGCAGGGCACTCGGCGACGACATAGCCATCTTCGCCGGGCTCCAGCGTGACCGTCAGCTTCATTCGCCCAACCACGAGTTCATCCTACCACCGTCGGCACGCCCGCAACCGGCCCGGTGGCTTCCGCGAGTCCGTCGCCCGCATGGAGAAGGCCCGCCGGGACTATCGAAGGTAGGCCGCCCCCTCTACCGAAACTCGACGACCAGTTCCTTCTTCAGCGCCGCCGCGACGCGCTGAAGCGTGCGGAGGGTATAGTTCGCCGTGGCGGGATTCTCGAGGATCGACAAGGCCTGTTGACTCACCTTCGGCTTCCTCGCCATCGCCCGATGCGTCAGGCCCCGCTGTTCCCTGAACATCGCGATTCGAACCGCCAGCCGCGCCGGCAGGTCCTCGGCCTCGTATGCCCTCCGGAACTCCGGATCCCTCAACTGCCTCTTCAAAACGGACTTGAGCGTCGATCCCCGTCTGTTCATCGCTTTCCCCCATGTCGCATGAGCCAATCTGCCTCCGGCCTGTGCGCTCTCAGCCTGAATCAAGTTTGGCTGCAAGTTTGATGGCCCCTGTACCTCTCTCTCGACCGTCCGGGCAGCAGGATGGATGCCTTGATCTTGAACGCGTCGAAGGTCGCGTAGTAGGTGGTCGCCAAGAAAGAACCGGAGGGGGGTAAGCCAGGCTGGACAACCTTGAGCCCTTTCATCCATTGCAGCGACCTTGCCAACTGGTGGGCAAAGATTACTTGGCAACCCCTTGCGTAGAACGCCTCGCAAACCGATCACATGAAGCCGGGGTACAAAGGGTTGAAGTCATCGCACTGGAGGGCGCAGAGGACGATCTCGTCCACAAGCTTTCGCTTGATCGTACAGATGGACCTGAGGCTGCCCGAGGTGAGCCGCCGCTCGATCGTCGAGCTGAGCATCAGGTCAGCGGCATCAAGCTGCACCCAGGTGTTCACCTCGAAGCATTGAGACTCGCCTGCGGGAATGTAGAAGTAACTTCCGGTCCGATGACAACCTCGGACCGCCAGTTTCTGCCTCTGCTGCTTCGTCACAGGCACTAGAACGCACGACGGCTGTTTGCTCGATTCAGACAGGCAGATGATCCGCTTGTCTGCCACGTTCCCTTCCGCGTACGTGAACGAAGGGTCGAGCAAGACCTCGCCCCGGGCGACCACTCAAGCAGCCTTCTGGTGCAAAAGGAATGACAGCTTTTCCTTCGCCTCCTCCGGATCATCCGGCTCGCCGAACCCGTCCATCTCGAACGCGAGCATCATGTCGATAGGCGCGAAGCGGCCCTTGCTGTTGTAGACCCGGGCCCACGGGTCACCCGCGACATGCGTCGCAGCGGTGGCCTGTGTCGCAGTCAGCTCTTTCATGATGAAGGCCACCTTGCCCAAGATGTCCTGCTCCTTGCGTGAGAACACTGCCGCGATATCCGAGGACCCCTTGGGGTCGATCTGATATCGGGTCCGGCTGCCTTCGTCTTGATAACGCCGGAAGAGGACGAACTCACTCAAGGGGCTGGCCGCGTAGCGCTCCTCGAGCTCTTTCCTGACCTCCTGCGGAACGGGGCCGAACTGATCGGCGACATACGTGAAACTGAAGACGGGACGGCCGGTCAGCTTAGCTTTGGCGAAGTCCACGAAATAGATGAACTTATAGAGGTTCGTCAGGTCATGCCGAGGGCTGTGCTCCATCCAATAGAGCAGGGCGTTCCCCAGGCGGCGGGCGGTCACATCATCCATGGGCTCCACCTCTTCACCATCAGTATAGCCCGAGCCGCGCCGGGCAGCATCGGAGGCTATCTCTACCCCGGAAGGGTGGTATTGGCGGCCGGCGACCTCAGCTTCGTGCGTCCCGGAAGGGCCTGGACTTCTTGAGGCAAGGAGGTGTTCTACCCAAACACTTGTTCGTCGAGCATCCCAATGAACTCCCTCTGTGATCGCATGGCGCCGGGGCCCAAGAGGATGGTTCGTAGGGCAGTCCTGAGATAGGCCTCAACCTCATCGACGATGTCATCCGTCAGCACTTCTTTCCTCAAACCCTTTCCGTGCGCCACCTTGCTTCTCATCGCGTAAGCTCGCCGCATCGACGCAAAGATCAACTTCCGCTGGGCGGGTTCTTCGGAGACATGGATGGCGCACCTCTGAGCAAGCCGCAATGAGAGCTCGTCAGTCTCCCTCAAGAACAGTGCTTCAAGCCCGATCATGAAATCCAGAAGGCGGTCTTCAGGAAAGGCGCGTTCGCAGCCATAACCAAACCGCCGAAGCGCAAGATTCACATGAGGCAGGACGATTGACGCGCGAGCAGTCCGGAGTCTCGAGTACAACTTCTTGATCGGCTCGGCATCGCTTGCCTTGAGCTGGTATTCCTTTGCAAATCTCGGGTGAGAGTGTTCGGTGCCAAGCCACGTGCTGTCGCCATACGAGCAGAGGCGGTGAGTGACCCATCGCCGCCCGGTGCGTAGAAAGAACACTTCGCCGTCCTTATGAAGGCGCAAGGCTGCTCGAATATCATCCAGATAATCGGACCGAATGGCATCAAGCGCCGGCGACGTCCCTTCGGACGCGATGACCTTTTGAACATTCTCGCTGCGTTCAACCGCACATCCTGGAATGCCATCGGCCATCAATCCCCATTGGCCACCTGAGTTAGCCCTAGCCGAAAGCCACTCTTCCTGCTCCTCGCGCAATAGCGATCTTATCGAAACGCCATCATCCAGAGAAATACTGCATCCATCGGTCGCCATGTTGGCAATCGGAGTAAGGATCTTCAATCGAGCTGTGTTCGTGTAGAAGAATTCTTCGAAGTCGCCGTAACACAAGTCGAAGACCGATTGATCCCAGTTGCAGCCCTCCGGGAGGGAACCGAAGAAGTGCGCAAGGAAGCTGCCTACCCACCCCTCGAGCGTTGAATGCAGGGCCATCGGGCCGATTGCTATCCCGCGTCCCAGATGCCCGGATATCCAGTTGTCTTGGAGGAGTTGCTCACGAAGCACGCATCCAGACGGTCCTTGGAGAAGCCCGTTGGAAATACCCATCGCCAAGCGGTGAAAGTCAGGTGCGCGAAGTTCCTTTGTGCCAATGCTACTTGCTCCCGCAATTTCACACCTGTACTTCGTTTCCCAATGGATCCCGTTCCCGCTCTTGATCTTCTCCGCACCCAGGGAACAGGCCTCGATACTGAACGTACGCAGGGCGCCATGAAGGGCTCGATTGTGAACGCCTGTCTCCAAGGTCTCTACATCAACGCTGAAAAGCACCGGGGGATTCTGGCGAGACGGCCAACGTTACCGAGGCTTCGCCACATTCACCTTCACCGACCGACCGCCGAGCGAGCGCCCGTTCAGCGTTTCGATCGCTCTCCTTGCAGCCGCCTTGCCGTTGATCTCGACGAAGCCGAAGCCGCGTGAGCGGTTCGTGAACTTGTCCTTCACAATCGTCACGCGATCGACGGGGCCAACCTCGGCGAAGAATGCCTTGAGGTCCTCCTCGGTCGTCTCGAATGGCAAGTTTCCGATATACAACTTCTCCGACCCGGACGTCGGACCGAACGAATTTGGAAGTTTACGCGGACCGCCGTTGCGTGCCCCCCCAAACAGCCTCGGAGAGTCGTCAATTCCCGCCAGCCTTTCAGGCGGTCGGTCCTGGTTAGAAAAGACTGAACCGTGCCGCTTCGCACGTGCGTCTGTCCGCACGCGGTCCCAATTCATCCTCTTGGCCACGGCTACACCCGCGCGTTGGCGTCGAGGGCGAGCTGGACCACGGCGGATTCGGGAATGCCGAGGTTGTGATGATTGCGGTAGTACTCGTCGATGAAGCGCTCGGGCGAGCCGGTGGCGAGCTTGTCCTCGCGCAGCTCCTTGACGACGGCGACGAGGCGCTTCACCAGCTCGTCGGTGATCTCGACGCCCTTGGCGCGCAGGGCGGCCTCGTGCTTGCGGAGGACGTGCTCGACGGCGGCCTGGCCGGAGTGCTTGCCGAAGACGAACTTGTGCTCGCCGCCGACGGTCTCCTCGCGGATGAACTGGTAGATGGCGGGGTGGATGACGATGCCGGCGGTGTGCATGCCGGACTCGTGGGAGAAGACGCCTTCCCCCACGATCGGCTCGTGCACCTGCATGGGGATGCCCGAGGCGCGCTCGATGACGCGCCGCAGCTCGGTGAGGCGGTCGTAGGCGAAGCCGGGGAGAGTGATGCCGTAGAGCTCCTTGAGCTGCATGACCACTTGATGGATGGAGGCGTTGCCCGCGCGCTCGCCGATGCCGTTGGCGGTGACGCCGGCATGGGTGGCGCCGTGCGAGAGGGCGCGGACGCAGTTGTAGGCGCCGAGGGCGAAGTCGTTATGAAAATGAGCGGTGAGCTGGAAGCCCTTGGGCAGCGCGGCGACGATCGGCGGGAAGTAGTGGTCCACCGCCTCGGGGGTGAAGACGCCGCAGGTGTCGGAGAAGCAAAAGCGCGTGCCGCCCGCCTTGACGCAGGCCAGCGCCCACTCGATGTCGTACGCGAGTGTTGAGCGCGAGGCGTCCTCGGCGGCGAACTCGACGCGGGAGAACCCGCGCTCGCGCGCGTACTGGATCGCCCCGGTGATCATCTTGATGTTGGCCTTGCGGTAGAACTCGACGGGCAGGTCCAGCCATTCCTCGGGCTTACGCCCCTCCATCTTCAACAGGAACTGCCCGATCTTGTACTTCATGTGCAGGTCGGAGAGGGTGGACAGCACCAGGACCGAAACCTCGTCGGGCTTGCCCCCGATGGCCTTCATGGTGTCCACGACCGCGTCCAGGTCGCCCCGGTTGCTGCGGCACATGGCCAGGATCTCGACATCGGGCCGGATCTTCCCCGCCCGCTGCGCAGCCACGCACAATTGCAGGGATTTCCGGTCGGATTCGGAGACCACCGGGAAAGCAACATCCATGACGTGCACGCCGATCTCGGAGAGCAGGATGGCCAGCTCCAGCTTCTGCTCGGGGGAGAAGGCCACGCCGGGCATCTGCTCGCCGTCGCGCAGGGTGTCGTCGTAGATGCGGATGTCCTTGGCGGCCGGAAAGTGCTTGCCCCCCGTGAAGGAGGTGGGAGGCTTGGCCAGGTCGGCGTGGGGCGCGCGCAGGTCTACAATTAGCTTGAGCGGCCCTCGCGCTAAAACAGGGCCGGCGGCCATGGCACGGCCACGGCCGCCGCGGGGGGCCCCCCGCCCCGCGGGGCCCCCCCGGCCCCCCCCCCCCAGGGGCCCCCCCCCCCCGGGGGCGGGGGGCGGGGGGGTGGGCGGCGGGGGGGGGGGGGCGGGGGGGCCCCGGGGGGGGGGG
>CAYHEI010000163.1:0-6787 GCA_964355385.1 uncultured bacterium
CGTCAGGGCTGAACGTAGGGCTTTTCGGTCAGCGCCAGCAGCGAGGCGGGGTTCGAGAGGTCCACGCCCGGCTGGACCCCGGTCCCGTGAGAGATAGGCATCGGACGCCGCGCCGCCGCCTTCGCGCCACGCTCGGGGCGGCGGAGGATCTCGCGCAGACCTTCGGACAGCACCGCCGTCAGCGTCGTACCGCGATCGGACGCGTAGCGCTTCGCCTGGCGGAGCAGCGCGTCGGGAAGGCGCACCGTGGTCCTCATGCCCTGCATTCTACCAGAAGGTATGTCAGTATGTCAGGACGAGCAGGGCGCCGACCTCCACCAGCTCGTTGAGCGCGCCGAGGGAGTCGCCGGAGAGGGCGCCCAGGCGGCGGCGGATGAAAACGGGCCAGCGCCAGATCAGGAGCGCGGCCACAACCAGGGCGAGCAGGCCGCGCGGGTGGGTGAGACACACCGCCACCGCGACGAGCGTGGCCGCGGCCAGCCCGCCGCGAGACGGCGGCGGGACGGCGGCGCGCAGCTTGCCCGTGGGATCGTAAGGGACGCGCCGCAGCGCGGCGGCAAGCGACCAGCGACCCAGCACCGGCGCGATCACGAGCGCCGCGGGACGGGCGAGCGCGGCCACGGCGACGACGCGGGCGAGGATGTCGAACACCAGCGCCAGCACGCCGAACGCCCCGAGGCGCGGGTCACGCATCGCGGCACGTTTGGCCGTGGCGGAACCGAAACGCCCCAAGCCGTCGAGCGTATCCGCCAGCCCATCCAGGTGCAGCGCACGGGTCAGGAGCACCGGCAGCAGCGCGAGCGCCACGGCTCGGACCAGCGGCTCGGCCCCCCGCAGCGCCGCCCACAAGGCGAGGCTCGCCAGCCCCAGCGCGATCCCGACGAGCGGGAAGCAGGCCGCGGACCAGCGGCGGGCGCGGTCGTCCGTGTGGATGGACGCCGGAACCGGGCAGACCGTGAGGAAGCCCAGCGCGGAGAGAAAGCCGCGCAGGAGCCTCACCGGGCGCGCTTGACCGCCACTGGAATCCCCGCGACCAGCCACTCCACCCGGCCCGCCGCGCGCGCCAGGACTTGGTTGGCCGACCCGAGCGCCACGGCAAACGCCCGGCCCGCGCGCGTCGCCGCGATGACGCCGGACCCCGCCTCGTTCGACACCACGATCAGGCGCAACCGCCGCGCCTTGGCCGTCGCGCACACCGCCCGAACCCGGTCCAGGACGGCTTCCGCCGGCACGCGCCGCCAGACCAGACCGCCGATCCAGACCGTGACGCAGTCGAGGACGACCGTTGCGCCCCGGGGCATCCGGGCGAGCGCCTCCGGCACGCGGACCGGCTCCTCGACCGTCCGCCAGCCCGCGGGGCGCTCCCGGCGGTGCGCGGCGATCCGGCGGCGCATCTCCGCGTCCGAGCGACGCGCGGTCGCCAGGAACCACACCGGCCCGCGCGCGCGCGCGGCGAGGGCGAGCGCGCGGCGGCTCTTCCCGCTGCGCACGCCGCCCAACAGAAGCGTAATCACGCGGCCGGCGGCTCCGCGGGGCCCGACACCCCGGCCGACTCGAACGTCGCCATCTCGTCCAGGATCTTGCAGGCGGCCTCGACCACGGACATCGCGAGCGCGGCCCCGGTGCCCTCGCCGAGCCGCAGATCCAGGTCGAGCACCGGCTTCAAGCCCAGCCACGCCAGGGACGCCGCGTGGCCGCGCTCCTGCGAGCGGTGCGCCGCGATGAGGTAGTCCTTGGCGCGCGGCGCGAGCGTGACCGCGATGAGGGCGGCCGCCGTGGAGATGAACCCGTCCACCACCGCGGGGATGCGCTTGGCCGCCGCTCCGAGGATCACGCCCGCCAGCCCGCCGATCTCGAAGCCGCCGAGCGCGGCCAGGACGCCCAGCCCGTCGGCGGGGTCGGGGCGATGCCGGGCGAGGACCTCGGCGACAACCCGCGCCTTGCGCGCGAGCGCCGCGTCGTCGATGCCGGTCCCGCGCCCCGTGACCTCCTCGGCGGATTTCCCCGTGATCGCCGCGGTGATCGCACTCGCCGGCGTGGTGTTGCCGATGCCCATGTCGCCGGTCCCCACCAGGTCCGCGTCGCCGACGAGCGCGATCCCCGCCTCGACGGCCCGTTGCGCGTCCACCCGCGACATCGCGGGCTCTTTCAAGATGTTCCGCGTGCCGAGGCCGATCTTGCGGATGACGAGTCCCGGATCGGCGGGGAGCTCGGCGGCCACGCCGAAGTCCGCCACGACGACGCGGGCGCCGACGTGCCGCGCCAAGACATTGATCGCGGCGCCGCCGCGGAGGAAGTTCAGCACCATCTGCGCCGTCACCGCTTGCGGGTAGGCGCTCACCCCTTCCGCCGCTACGCCGTGGTCGCCCGCCAGCGTGAAGATCACCTTTTGGCTGATCCGCGGGCGGGGAGTGCGCGCGATGCCCGCCACCCGGATCGCGATCTCCTCCAGCCGGCCCAGGCTCCCGGGCGGCTTCGTCAGGGTATTCTCGCGCCGCGCGGCCGCCACACGAGCGGTCTCATCCGGCGGCTCGATCGCCTGAATCGTCTTCGTCAAGATATCCATGGATGGTTCCCTCCAGTGATCGTGTCGCCGTTTGCCGTCATCCCCATCCCCGCAGCGAACCGCGCGGCACGCCGAACGCCCGTGCCGTGACCGCGCTCGCCAGGACCCGCTTCGGTCGGCCGTCAAGGACGACTCGCCCGCGATCCACCAGGAGCAGCCGGTCGCAGTGGTGAGCCAGCAGCGACAGCTCGTGCGCGGCCACCATCACGGTCCGCCCCGCGCGCGCGAGCCGCCGGAGGACCGCGAACAGCGCCGCGGCATGGCCGGGGTCCAGGTGCGCCGCGGGCTCGTCCAGCAGCAGGACCGAGGCCTCCTGCGCCAGGGCCCGCGCCACGCTCGCACGCTTGCGCTCGCCGCCCGACAGCTCCCCGAGCGGCCGCTCCGCCAGCGCCCGCAACCCCAGCGCGGACACCGCCCGGTCCACCGCCCGGACGTCGGCGGGCGAGAACCACCCGAAGGCGTTCAGATACGGCGTGCGGCCCAGGCCGACCAACTCGCGCACGGTCAGTGGGAACGCCGCCGCCTCGTCCTGGGGGAGGAGCGCGACGCGGCGCGCCGCCTGCCGCGCGCTGAAGGTCCGGTAGAGGTCGCGGCCGCCAAGCGTCACGGTTCCGCGCGAAGGCGGCAGGAGCCGCGCAAGTACTTTCAAGAGCGAGGACTTCCCCGCGCCGTTCGGCCCGATCACCCCCGTCAGCTCGCCATCGGCCAGGCGCAGCGTCACGCCCCGGAGGACCGCCCGGTCGCGGTACGCGGCATGGAGGTCCTGCGCGGCGATCACCTAAGGGGCGCCCGTCCGGCGCGTCTGCCGGACCAGCAGGAACAGAAAGAAGGGCCCGCCGAGAAGGGCCGTGACCACCCCCACCGGCAGTTCCGCGGGGGCGAACACCATCCGCCCCGCGAGGTCCGCGAGCAGGATCAGCGCGCCGCCGCCGAACGCCGACGCGGGCAGGAGCCAGCGGTGGTCGGGGCCGCCGAGCAGCCGCGCGGCGTGCGGCGCCACCAGACCCACGAATCCGATCGGCCCGGCAGCGGCCACGGCCACGGCGGTCAGGAGCGACGAGAGCACGAACAGCCGCCGCACCGCCGTTTCCGCCCCGACGCCCATCGCCGCCGCGGCTTCCTCGCCGAGCTGCAGCGCGTTGAGGTCGCGCGCGCACGCCATCGCCGCGCCGATGCCGATCACCGCGTACGCCGCCACCCAGCGGTCGGTCCCCGCGGTTGCGGGCTGCAGGTGCCCCATCAGCCACGACAGGATCTCGAAGTAGCGGCGGTCCATCGCGGTGGCGGCGGCCATCAGGCACGCCGAGAGAAACGACCCGACCACCACGCCCGCCAAGATCAGCGTGGGCGCCTTGACCCGGCCTCCCGCCCGCGCCAGC
Source organism: uncultured bacterium (assembly GCA_964355385.1). Taxonomy (GTDB): domain Bacteria; phylum Oederibacteriota; class CAKKQC01; order CAKKQC01; family CAKKQC01; genus CAYHEI01. Next base: position 3,946 of record CAYHEI010000163.1, read on the forward strand.
GCGTAGACCACCGCGAGCGTCGCGAGCGCGCCCGCGAAAGCCGCGAACGGCAGCACGTACACGCCCGCGACGAACAGCGGAGCGCCGCCCAGCACCGCGAGCGCCACCGCGAGCGCCGCGCCCGAGGAGATGCCCAGCACGTACGGCTCCGCGAGGGGATTGGCGAGGAACCCCTGCATGACCGCGCCCGACACGCCCAAGAGCGCGCCCACGCACGCGCCCATGACGGTTCGAGGAAGCCTCACCGCGCGGACGATGCGGATCGCGGTCTCGTCGGTCCCCGCTCCCGCCAGCGCGCGCACGACCTCCGCGAGGGGGATGCGGACCGCGCCGTACGCCATCGCCAGCACGGCGGCGGCGGCCAGCAGCGCGGCCGAGCCCGCCACCACGGCCGCGCCGCGCGCCGCGGGCTTGATCAACTAATGGGTTCCATACAGGATTCGGATCAGCTGCTCCAACCCTTCGTCCAGCCGGGGCCCGGGCCGGACCAGCGTGTCCATGTTCAGGCCGTCATGCACGGCCCCGTGGCGGACGGCCGCGACCGCGTCCCACCCCGCACGCCGTTTCACCTGCTCCACCGCCGGGGTGTCGCCACGAGGCGAAGGCAGCAGGATGACGTCCGGGTTCGATGCAATGATCCGCTCGGCCGAGATCCGCGGGATTTCTTCCGTCAGCCCCGCGGCGGCGTTGCGCGCCCCGGCCAGCCGCAACAGCTCGCCCGTGTAGCTGCGCTCGCCAACCGCCATCAGCGGGTCGCCCCAGATCTCGAAGTACACGAGCGGGCCTTTCCCGCCGGCCTTCCGCGCGGCCTCCGCGGTCAGCTCCTTGAGCCGCCGCTTCAACCGCGCGACCAGGGCGTCCGCGGCCCGCTCGCGGCCGAGCAGGCGGCCGAGCAGGCCCACGTTGTACAACACCCCGTCCACGCTCGCCGGCGCCAGCACCACGGACGTGACGCCCAGCGACCGCAGCCGCACCGCCAGCTCCCGCTGCGCACCCGCCGTCACGATCACCAAGTCCGGCTTGAGCGCGAGCAAGGCTTCCGCGCTGATCGAGCTGAAGTCCCCGACCTTGGGGCAGGCCGCGGCGGCCTTCGGGTAATCGCAGGCCGAACACGTCCCGACCATCCGGGCACCCGCCCCCAGCGCGTACACGATCTCCGTCGCGCCGGGGGACAGGCTCACGACCCGCTTCGCGGCGCTCGCCAGGGACACGGTCGCCCCCGCGTCGTCCACGACCGACAGCGGCCCCGCCAGCGCGGCGGCCGCAAGGAGGAGACCCGGGATTACCACCGGATGGACGCGCCGCCGAAGAGGTTCCGGCCCGGTGCGGGGTAGTCGCCGTCGTAAAGCGTGTTCCCGAAGTGCGTCGCGTACCTCGTGTCCGCGAGATTCTCCACGCCGCCGTAGAACTCGACGCCCTCGGCGAGCTTCTGGGAGAGCCGCAGCGTGAGGACGCCGTACGGCGCTAGCCGCTTGGTCGCGGGCTGGAACAACGCGTCGAAGGTGTACATTCGCCGTGTCCCCGCGCCGCGCGCGGCCAGCGACACCCCCGTCCCGGTCGGCAGGTCCACACCCACGAGCGCGCCGCCCGACCAGGTCGGGACATGCGCCGCGCGGCGCGCGGGCAGGAGGCCGCCCAGGCCGTCGGGCACTTGCTCGAACGACGCGATCGTGGTGACGTTCGCATCGGCGCGGAACCAGCCCCGGGAGGCCGACACGCCGCCCTCGAGGCCCCGCGTTGCCACCTTCGTCACGTTCCGCGGCGCCCAGGCGCCCATGAGGTCCGGGGCCCACTCGATCTGGTCCGTCACCCACCGGCCGTACCCGCCCAGCCGGGCGCCGAACGGCCCCACCTTCGCCTCCACCCCGCCCTCGACCGTCTTCCCGCGCTCCGGCTTCAAGTCCGGATTGCCGCCGTACCGCGGCGCGAGGTCACCCGCCGTCGGCGCGGCGAACGTCGTCCCTGCGCTCATCCGGAAGACGGCCGGCCCCGCCGCAAGCGCAAGCCCCGCGTGGGGATTCGCGACGTTTCCGAAATAGGAGTGATGATCGAGCCGGCCGCCGACCGCCGCCGTAAGCGGGCCCCACGGCCGGGCCGCCGATTCGACGAAACCCGACCACGTGGACATCCACACGTGCGCGCGGGGAAGCGCCGACAGCTCCGTCCCGCCGCGGTCTTCCGTCTGCTCGTCCGCAACGACGTGTTCCTGCCGCCAGCCGCCGCCCGCGGTGACCTCGACCGCGCCGGGCCAGCCCGTCGCAAGGGTGTCTTGCAGCTCCGCGCCGCCGATCAGCCGCTGCGTCGCGTCCGCCGTGATCTCGTTCAGCCCCAACCACGAGCCGTACCGCGCATCCGTCCGGTTGCGCTCCCCGTACGCGCGCGCGCTGAGCCGGTGGGAGCCCGCGGCGGCCTCTACCCTGCCGTCACCGTAGAACCGGGTATCCGCCTGGCGATCCACCGTCGAGGCGACCGCGTCGTTTCCAAATGTGATTTCCGACGCGGAGCGCAGCACGGGATCCGCCGCGGGCACCACGCCGGGGTTGTCCGTCCGCCCGTCCCACCCGCCCGCGCTCACGGTGACCTTCGCCTCACCCGGGAGCACACCCTTGACGAACCATCCCTCGCCTGTGGCGGCGCTGTGCGGACGGAAGCCCGGAGATATCAGGCGCGAGAATTCCACGAGGCTCCGCGCGGGCCCCAGGGGCCCCCCGGCGCTCATGCGCGAGGTCAGCGTCCCGGCACGGTCCGACTGCACCTCGAGGCCGGTGGACAGCGCGGTCGGCGGGGCGGGCGTCAGGACGTTCACGACGCCGCCGAGCGCGTTGGCACCGTACAGCAGCCC
>CAYHEI010000164.1:0-6759 GCA_964355385.1 uncultured bacterium
CTCGCGGGCGGGCACCGCCTCCCGGCCGCGCTGCGCGCCGCGGGCGGCGTCGCCGCCGCCTGGGCCCTGCTCGCGCTGTGGCAGCTCGCGCCGCTCGCTTTCGCCGGACGCGTCTCGCGCGCGGACATGCTCTATCCGGAGAATCCGTTTCTCCGGGCCGAGGAGGTGGCGGCGGAGGTGCGCGTCCGGGTCCCGCCCGACGGGCGCGTGCTCATCGCAGGCTCCGAACCGGAGGTCGGCTGGCTCAGCGGCCGGCGGCTCGCGGGCCGCTACCCGCTGACCTACCACCTCACCGCGCCGGGACCGGGCGCCGAGGCCGCCCAGGACGAATTCCTCCGCGGCGCGCTCGCGCAGCACCCGGCCGCCGCCGTCTTCTGCGCCTTCCCCCGGGCGTGGGCCGACCCGTCCGCCTCGCCCGCGTTGATCGCCCGGCTGCAGTCGCGGCTCGCGCGCGAGCTGGCCTCGCCGCGCTGGCGGCTCGCCGCCGACCTCCCGCCCTTCCGGCTCTACACGAGGCGCCCGTGAGCCCCGCGGCGGCCCGCCCGTGGCGCGCGGCGCTCTTCCTGACGGCGCTCGCGGTGGCCGTCCGGCTGCCCTTCCTGCACGCCCCCCTGGACCGGGACGAGGGGTGCTACGCGTACGCCTCCGCCGGAATGCTCCATGGCCTGCTGCCATACCGGGATGCGAATCTCCAGCGGCCCCCCCTCCTCTTCGCGTGCTATCTTCCCGTCGCAGCGCTCGCGAACGGGGTGACCGAACGTTTCCGGCTCCTCGCCCTGGTCTACCCGGTCGCGACCACGCTCCTGGTCTGGCGGCTCGGCGTGGCGCTGGGCGGCGCGGGAGTGGGCGTGCTCGCGGGCGCGCTCTGCGCCGTGCTCAGCGCCGACCCCTCCGTGGACGGCTGGACGCTCAACGCGGAGATGGTCATGCTGCCGTTCACGGTCGCGGCCGCGCTGGCCTGGTGGCGCGCCCTGCAGTCCCGGCGCAGACGAACCGCGTTCGCGTCCGGGCTGTGGCGCGGCGCCGCGGCGCTGATCAAGCCCGGCGCGCTCCCCCAACTGCGCCGCGCGGCCGCCGCCTTCGACGGCGCGGGACGCCGCCGGGCCGGCGCGGCGTGGCGTCTCGTGCTCGCGCACGGCGCGGGCGGCGCGGCGGCTGGCGCGGCGGGCGTCCTCGCCGTGGTCCTCGCCGGCCTCGGGCCGGATGCGGCGCGGGCGTTCCGCGAGGGGGTGGGGTACGTGACCGGGGTCTCGCTGGGGATGTTCCGGTGGTACGGCGTCGCGCTCGGCAACGCCGCGCTCACGCAGGGCGCGGTGTGGGTGCTCGCGGCGGCCGGGCTGCGCCGCGGCGCGCTCGCGCCCGGCGCCCGCGCGTTCGTCGCATGGTGGCTCGCGGGCGCGGCCGGCGGCGTCCTCCTGGGCCGCCACGGCTACCCGCACTATTTCCAGCAGCTCCTCCCGCCCCTCGCGCTCGCCGCGGCGGCGGGCGGACGCCGGATGCTGGGCGGCGGCGGCGTGGACCGGTGGGACCGGGCCCTGCGGGCCCTCGCCGCGCTGGTGCTGGTCGCGGGGGCGTGGGCGTTGCTGCCGCTCTTCGCCGCACCCGGCGGCATCCGCGCTTCCTGGTGGGACGCCGGCCACATCCGCCTCGGCGTGAGCGCGGACGTGGCGGCGTGGATCCGCGCGCACGCCCCGCCGGGCCCCGGAATCTTCATCGCCGGCTCCGAACCGCAGATCGCGTACCTGACCGGTCGGCGGCTGCCCACCCGCTGGCTGGCCACGGGCACGCTCGCAACCGACGCGCCCGGCATTGCCGCGGAACGGGAGCGCTGGCTCGCCGCGCTGGACGCGCCCGGCGTCACCGTCGCGGTCTTCTGCGCCGCCGACCACTCCTGGCGCGAGGGCGCCTCCCGCCCGGACATCGCGGCGGAACTCCGGAAGCGGGTACTGGAGCGGCTGGGCCGGCCGCCCTGGCGCGCCGCAGGCGCGATGCCCGGCTACACGATCTACGTCAAGTTTGTGGGGTCAGGGCTTGACATGTGACAGGGCAACTGACAGATGATCCAGGTCGGGCAAGCGGGGTTTGAGTGACGGCCACAGGACGGCGGTCACCCCGACGCGAGGTGGAGATTCCACCGGCCACGCGTCGCGAGCACCAGAGGTTGTTGTGAGGGCTCGCGACGGCGCAGGGCGTAGAGATCCGCTCGGCCGGTGGCCAGCCCCACCTCGCATCGCACCAGACGATGTGGCCACGTGGGTCCGATGAGACACCGTCGGCCCAAGACTGTCACCCGCCCCTGCTCGTCGGTCCGTCGCAACAACACGAGTCGTCCGCGCGGCGGCGCCCCGAAGGCCGGACGCCAGTGCGCGGGAAACGCGCGCCGCACGGGGGCGCTCTCCACGCGGACGGCCAGTCGTCGCCGCAGCGCGGCGAGGAACTGGTCGGACCGCCGCGTCAGCGCCGCGGACGTGGCATGGTGGAATCGGCGCCAGACCTTGGCCTGCCAGCGCCCGTTGAAGCCTTCCACGGCGGCCTGGAATCCCGTCTCGCGCGGGGGCACGAAGACCGGCACGACCGCCAAGCTCACGCACGCCTGCACCAATCGCCCGAGGTTGTTGGGATAGCGCTGGCCGCCGAGGAAGCGCGGATCGTTGTCGAACTGGACGTACCCCGGCAGCCCGAAGGTCCGCCAGTGCCCCACCAGCGCGTCCAGCGTGCGCTGGGTGGTCAGCGTCGGGCCAGGCCAGGCCCCGGGCAGCCCGCCGTGCAGCGAGACGCACGTCAGAATGTCCACCTGCGTCCCGCCCATGATCGTCAAATCCTCGACGGCATCCACGCTGTCGAGTTCCCGCCGGTGCGCCGCCACCTCGGGCAGATACCAGCCCGGAGGCGGCGCGGGGCGCCGAACCCGACGACGCCCGTCCAAGGCACCGCTGCGGGCCAGGATGCGCGCGATCGTTCGCACCGACGGCAGCCCAGGGATCTTGCGCCGCGCCAACTCCCGGTGAATGGCAAGATCTCCGTACTCGCCGAGCGCGCTCGACTCCTTCAGTTGGTGACGCACGGCCACGATCAGATGCTCGAGCGGTGGAGCCGTACGGCGCACCCGGTGTGGAGCGTGCGACCGGTCTGCCCAATCGATCGTCTCCACGGGCTGCGACCCTGCCCGAATCACCCAACGCTGCACCAACGACAGACTCACGCCCCATTCGCGTGCCACGAGTCGCAGGGGACGACCCCCACGAACCTGCTCGACGATCAGTTGTCGTTGTTGCTCCCTGAGCTTTTTTTCGCCATGCCACCAGCCTCCTTGAACCGCGTTGCTTCATGATACCGACCAGCCACCGGTGGCAATCAGCCGACCTGGATCATCTGTCAGTTGCCCTGTGACATCGCAGGACGAGCGCGCCTTTCGACCCTATCTTGTTGCGCGGCCCCCCCTGCACAGCGCTTCCAATCTAATGACGAGTTGATCAAGCTTCGTGTCGCTCGCGCGTGAACTGCGCAGCCGGTGGATCGCCTGCGCCACAGCGGTCGCGCTCTTGGCCCCGGTCAATCCTGCGATCTCCTTCAGCGTCAGGCTCGTCCCAACGTGAAGACCGTAGAGCAGTAGTTTTCCGGTGAGTGCGGCGGGAGCTCCGAGCGAAGCCACACGCGCGACCATGGCTGCTTTCACTTCGGCCGGCGGCTTCTGGAGCTGCCGAAGTCCCGCAAGGGATCCATCCGCGCGCCGCGGGAGTCGGTTCCGCTGTATCTCCCGCAGAAACGGCTCCGTCCCCGCGACACTTCCACCGCGCGCCGCCTTCAGCGGATTCGCTGCTCCCTGTCCAGCGCGTGAGACAAAATCAGCCAAGAGGGCGCGCGCCCTTCTCTCAACGGGTCCGAATTGCTCCAGCACGAACCGGGTCGTCAGTCCCCCTTGGAGTGGTGATGTTCCGGCATAGGCGCCGGCACTCGACCAACGATACTCCTCAGTCCGTTGCACCAGCCCGGCGCGCACCGGATTCTGATGGAGATATCGCACCAATTCCAATGAGTACGCGTCCTGATCCACAAGCACCGCCCTGTAACGGCCCTGGAAGAGCGGACCGACACGCTTCAGTCGCCGATTGAAGGCTTGAGCATACCGGCTGTTCAAGTCGCGCATGAATTCCTTGAGGCTGCCCCCATCCGTTCGTAGGAATAGGTGATAGTGATTCGGCATCAGGCAATAGGCCAGTACGGACACGCCAAAGTGAGGGGCCAACTCGGCCATCAACCTAAGGAAGTTCAGATAGTCCCCGGGGGTCATGAAAATCGCACGCCGCTCCACGCCGCGATTCAAGACGTGATAGTGCGCCCCGGGGGCTTCGAGCCGGACTTGTCTCGCCATTACGATTCTCTACGCTACGATTGCCCTTCGCATGTCACATGTCAAGCCCTGACCCCAAGAGCGAGAGCGGAGGGGAACTGCCCCACGCTGCAGCGGCCTTCGAGATGCTCCAGGAACTCGGAGCGGAACTTCTTGACGTAGGCGGTGATGGGCAGGGCGGCGCCGTCCGCGAACACGCAGATGGTCTTTCCCGCCATGTTGTCGCAGATGTTCAAGATGACGTCCAGATCGGACGGCTTCCCCCGCCCGTGTTCGATCGACCGCAGCAGCTTGGCCGCCCAGTCGCAGCCCTCGCGGCAGGGCGTGCACTGGCCGCAGGACTCGTGGGCGTAGAACTCGGCGACGTTGCGCGCCACGCGCACCATGCAGGTCGTGTCGTCCATCACGACAATCCCCGCCGACCCCAGCATGGACCCCAGCGCCGCCACCGACTCGGCGTCCATCTTGACGTCGATCTGGTCCGGCGTAAGCACCCCCGAAGAGGACCCGCCCGGCACCACCGCCTTGAGCTGGCGCCCGCCCCGGATGCCGCCGCAGTGGTCGTAGATCATCGAGCGCAGCGTCGTCCCCATCGGGAGTTCGAGCACCTGCGGCCGGTTCACGTGCCCGCTCACGCAGTAGAGCGCGACCCCGCCGTTCTTCGGGCTGCCCAGCGCCGCGAACGCCTCGCCGCCCATGGTCACGATGTGCGGCAGGTACGCGAGCGTCTCGACGTTGTTGACCACGGTGGGGCATTGGTAGAGGCCCGAGATCGCGGGGAAGGGGGGCTTCAGCTTGGGATGGCCCTTCTTCCCCTCGAGAGACGAGAGCAGCCCGGTCTCCTCCCCGCAAATGTACGCGCCCGCGCCGACGACCACGAGGGTCCGGACGGTGAGCCCGGTCCCGAGCACGTTCGTTCCGAGATAGCCGGCCCGCTCGGCCTCCGCGATCGCCTGCCGCACCCGCGCGATGGGCACGGTGTACTCGCCGCGGATATAGATGAAGCATTCCTTCGCCCCGATCGCGTGCGTCGCGATCGCGATCCCCTCCAGGAGCATGTGCGGCACGTTCTCCATGATCAACCGGTCCTTGAACGTCCCCGGCTCCCCCTCGTCCGCGTTCACCACCAGGTACACCGGCTTGCCGGAGTTCTTGGGCACGAAGGACCACTTCAGCCCCGTGGAGAACCGCGCGCCGCCCCGCCCGCGCAGCAGGGACTTCTTGACCTCCTCGGTCAGCGCCTCGGGCTTCAGCGCGAGCGCCTTCTTGAGGGCGGCGTACCCGCCCGACTTGAGGTACGCGTCCAGCGTCCAGCTCTCCGGCTCGCCCCAGTGTGGCGAGACGAGCTTCACGCTCACGCGCCGTTGCTCCGCGATTTCGCGGCCAGGTCGTCGAGCATCCGGCCGAACGACTCCGCCGAGTGCGGGCCCGTGAACGGCTCCAGGTTCTCCTGCACCACCGGGGACTTGTCGCAACAGCCCAGGCACTCGACCGTCTCCCAGGAGAAGAGGCCGTCGGGCGTCACCTCGCGCGGCCCGACGCCCAGGCGCTTGCGCGCCACCGCGGCCAGATCCGCGGCGCCGCAAAGATCGCACGACAGCGTCCGGCAGATCTGGAAATGGTGCTTGCCCAGCGGTCGCTGGCGGTAGAGGGTATAGAACGTGACCGCCTCGTGCACCTGGTTCGCGCCGAGCTCGAGGAACCGCGCCACGGCGCCCTCCGCCTCCGGCGTGATGTGCCCGTAGGCCTCTTGCACCGCGTGCAGGAGCGCGAGCAGCGCGGACGGCTTGGAGGAATAGGGCGCGGCCCGCTTCTCGAATTCTGGCGCGAGCCGGGCCAGCACGTCTTCGGTCGTCACGCTCGCCATGTCTTGAAGGGCCATGATATCACCGCCACCAGGGGCCGTGAAACCAGTTGAACGGACTCAGGAAGACCTCGCGGGACAGCCAGAGCTCCGTGCCGAGCAGGATCGCGGCGAGGAGCAGCACGCCGCCCAGGCGGCGCCGGGGCCCTCCCCCGACGATCAGCCCGAATCCCCGCGCGTAGAGGATCAGGAAGGGCGCGAACGCCGCCGAGACCAGCCGCGCGGAGATCAGGAACGGCCGCGCACGCGAGGGATAGTTGCACGGCCCGAAGTCGAACGCCACGGACACGGCCGCCAGGAACACCGCGGACGCGATGAGCATGGCCCAGCAGACCGCGCTCGCCTGCCGCTGCGCCCGCGCCGCCGGCCGCGGGCTCCGCACGAAGCGCGGCGCGAGCAGGAACGCGGCCGTGGAGAGCGCGAACCACGCGTCCAGGACCGGCCCGGTGCGCGGCCCGCCGTGCCAGAAGAACTCCCCCCGCCCGGCGGGCGCCGCGAGCCCCCCGGCGAACGCGAGCGCGCCGTGCACCGTGAAGAGCGGGTG
>CAYHEI010000165.1:0-6725 GCA_964355385.1 uncultured bacterium
CGGATCAGCTCGGTGCCCATGGCGCCGTCCAGGACGAGCGGGCCGCGCGCGAGGCGAGCGCGGAAGACTTGCCGGGGCGTGAGCGCGGGCGCGTTCAGCGGCGGACTCCCGCGAGGGACTCCGGGAAGCCCATCTCGTCCGCGAACCGGTCCTGGAACCCGGGGTCCAGCTCCAGCGAGACGTGCGTGACCGGCGGCAGCAGGCCGCGCCCCAGGTTGGCGCCGTCCGCGGGCAGGAAGAGCGCCATCTTCGCGCCGAGCAGGGCGGCGTTTCCGGCCGACGTAATGGCGTCCTCGGCGAACGGTAGCAGGCCGATCCGGCGCGCGCTGTCCGCGGAGAGCGAGTTCCCGAACGCGCCCGCCAGGAAGAACCTCCGGATCCCGGCGGCGGTTTGCCCGGCGCGCGCGAGGAGCACCTGCAGCCCCGCGGCGATCGCGCCCTTCGCGAGTTGCAGCTCCCGGATGTCCGATTGGCGTAGGGCCACGGGAGCGCGCACGAGCCACGGATCCGGCGTCAGCCGGCCGGAGGGCGCGACGGCGCCCAGCTCCAGGCCGCACCGGACCGCGTCCACCAGCCCGCTGCCGCACAAGCCCCGGGGAGCCCCGCCGCCGACGACGTGCGTCCGGAGTCCCGTCCCGTCCACGGTCACCCGGTCGATCGCGCCCGGCGCGGCGCGCATGCCTTGCGAGATCCGCGCGCCCTCGAACGCGGGGCCGGCCGCCGTCGACGCGACCCACAGCCCCCGGCGGTCCCCGACGACGATCTCGCCGTTCGTCCCGAGATCCGCCGCGCCCGAGCATTCCTCCGCCTCGTGGAGGCGCGTGGCCAGGATGACGGCCAGGATGTCGCTGCCCACGAATCCGCCGAGATTCGGCAGCAGCGTGACGGCCGCGCCCGCCGCGCCGTCCGGCCAGCCCAGTTCGCGGCCCGTCAGGAGGGCGCCCTCCTCGCGGGCCGGCACGAACGGCGCGGTCGCCAGGCTCGTGACGTCCAGGCCCAGCAGCAGATGGTGCATCGCGGTGTTGCCGACCAGCGTGGCGCGCGCGACGACGGCGGGGCCCGGGGCTTCCGCCAGCAGCGCGGCCACCATGCGCGCGAGCTGCGCGCGGATGAGCTGCTGCAGGCGGTCGAGCCCGCCGGGCGCGAGCGCGACGGAGAGGCGGCTCATCACGTCCGCTCCGTCGCGCGCCTGGGGATTGAGGGCGGTCTGTGTCGCCAGGACGCGGCCCGTCGCGAGGTCGAGCAGCTGCGCGACGAGGGTGGTCGTGCCGATGTCGGCCGCGATCCCAAGACCCTCCGCGGGCGTGAACGCGAACGGCGTGTCGTCGGCGAGGATGAGCCCCGACCACTGACGCAGCTCCAGCACCAGGTCCCCCGCCACTCGTGCCTGACAGGCCAGCCGCCAGCCCGCGGTGCGTTCGGGCGGCGAGAGCTGCGCGAGGTCCGCGGGACTTTCCGGGAGCGAGCCCTCCGCGACGCGGAGCCGGCATCCGCGGCAGCGTCCGCGTCCGCCGCAGGGAAACTCGACTCCGTGCGCGGCGAGGACATCGGCCAGCGCCGCACCGGGCTCCGCGAAGATCTCCGCGCCGAGCGGCCGCAGGACGACGCGGGCGCGACCGCTCATGCGGTCGCGGTTATGCGGTGACCAGTCGTTTGGCCAGCGCGACGGCGGTCGCGGCGTCGGAGCCGTACCCGTCGGCGGCGATCTCTTTCGCGAACGCCTCCGTGGTGGCCGCCCCGCCGATGACCACCTTGACCGTGCCGCGCAGGCCGGCCGCGCTGAGGGCCTTGATGGTGTCGGGCATGGAGAGCATGGTCGTTGTCAGAAGCGCCGACATCGCGACCAGCTGCGGTTTGTGCTGCTTGACGCCCTCGACGAACTTCTCGGGCGAAACGTCCACGCCGAGATCCACGACCTCGAACCCGGCGCCCTCCAGCATCATCTTGACGAGGTTCTTCCCGATGTCGTGCAGGTCGCCGCGGACCGTTCCGATGATGACCCGCCCCGCGGGCGTGTAGCCCGACTTCGCCAGCGTGGGACGGAGCACTTCCATGGCCATCTTCATCGCCTTGGCCGCGATCAGCATCTCCGGCACGAAGTACTCGCCGCGCGAGAAACGGTCCCCGACCTCCTGCATCGCGGGGATCAGGGCGTCGCGCGCGATCGTCCCGGGGTCCGTTCCCTGGTCCAGCGCCGCTTTCGTCAGCGCTTCGGCATCTTTCCGCTTGCCTTCCAGGATCGCCGTGCGGAGGGCCGCGAGGTCGCTCATGCGCGGGGTTCCTTGCGAGTCGTGCAGGCATGCATGGTCTGATTCCTCCTCTTGCAGTGTCCCAGATTCTCTACTCTAACCCAAATCCACCCTAGTTGCCCCCTTCTCGCCGGAGGGATGACGGGGAACGGGTCCTGCGCCTGACGGGGATCAGGTCTCCATGGGGTTGTTGTCGGAAGCATGACCGGCGTCATGGTACGGGCTGGCCGGGAGGACGAGTCTGGGGCTGTCCCTGAAGCCCTCGACTCCCGGGGACAAGGAGAGTTTCGATGGCCCGCGAGATCGTTCCGCGTCAACCGATGCCGATCCTTTCCGTCGAAGAGCGGCGCACGTCGTTCGCGGAAGTGTCTCTCGGGTTCTCCGCCGACGCGGCCGTCACCGAGGCCCGCCGGTGCATCCTCTGCAAGCAGCCGCGCTGCGCGCAGGTGGGCTGCCCGTTGCACAACCGCATTCCGGAATGGATCGGGCTCATCCAGCAGGGCAAATTCATGGAAGCGGCGAAGCTGACGCGGGAGACCAGCAGCATGCCGGAGATCTGCAGCCGCGTCTGCCCCCAGGAGCGCCTCTGCGAGGGCTCCTGCGCGCTCGGGATCAAGCAGGAACCCGTCGCGATCGGCGCCCTGGAGCGGTTCGTGAACGATTTTGCGCGGGAGGCCGGCGACATCCCGCTCGAGACGGGGGCGCCGAGCGGGCGCTCCGTCGCCGTGGTCGGCGCCGGGCCGGCGGGCCTCGCGGCCGCGGAACGCCTGCGCTGGTGGGGCCATGAGGTCGTGATCTACGACGCCCTGCCCCACCCCGGCGGACTCCTGCGCTACGGCCTGCCGGGCTTCAAGATCAGCACGGAGGTGGTGGAGCAGCGCTGGCGTCTGTTGGAGAACGCCGGTGTCCGCTTCCTGGGCGGCTGGCGGATGGGACGGGACTTCAGGCTGGCCGACCTGGTCGAGGGCCTCTTCGACGCCGTCTTCGTCGGCGTGGGGACCTGGAAAGCGGTCGAGCCCCGGATTCCGGGCCTCGAGACGCCCGGTGTGGCGCAGGCCCTTCCCTTTCTGGGTCCGACCGGCCGCGCCCTGGACGTGACCGGCGCCCAGGTGGTGGTGCTCGGCGGCGGCGACAGCGCGATGGACTGCGCCCGCACGGCGCTGCGCCGGGGCGCGAAGCGCGCCGTGATCGCGTACCGGCGCGACGAGGCCAACATGCCGGGAAGCAAGAAAGAAGTGAAGATGGCCCGAGCGGAAGGCGTCGAGTTCCAGTTCCTCGTCTCGCCGCTGGGGTTCACGGCGGGAAGCGACGGCAAGCTGAAGGCGGTGGAGCTGCAACAGATGGAGCTGGGCGAGCCGGATGCCGAGGGGCGGCGGTCCCCGAAGCCGATCCCCGGTCGGACCACCTCCCTCCCGGCCGATCTGGCCGTGCTGGCGTTCGGCTTCAAGCCGGACGCCGCGTGGGCCGCCGCCGAGCTCGGCGTGGACCTCAAGTCCGACGGCACCATCATGATCAACGAGGAGACCGGCGCCACCTCGCGGCCGGGGGTGTTTGCGGGCGGCGACGTGACGGCCGGGGCGGACCTGGTGTGCCGGGCGGTGGTGGCGGGCCGCCGCGCGGCGGCGAGCATCCACCGGTACGTCACGCTGGGCGACTGGAGCGCGCTCACGCCCCCCCAGGCGGTGCGCGCATGACGACGAAGGGTTCCGCGCCGACGCGCCTGCCGGCGACGGGTCGCGCCTTCGAGGTCCGATTCGAGTCCATCGGCGGCCTGGGCGCGCATGCCGCGGGGCAGGTGCTCGCCGGCGCCGCGGTCCTTCGGCTCGGCTTGAACGCCGCGCACTTCTCCTCCTACGGCTCCGAGAAGAAGGGCTCGATCGTGCGGTCCTACGTCCGGCTCGTGCCGGGGGACGCGCCGATTCGGACGAGCGCTCCGGTCGAGTCGCCGGACGTCATCATCGTCTTTCACGCGTCGTTGCTGCGCAGCCCGGCGACGCTCGCGGGGTTGCGGTCCGGCGGTATCTTGATCCTCAACGCCTCGGCGGAGGTCGCGCTGCCGGACGCGGCGCGAATCCCGGCGGGCGCCCGGGTGATTCGCGTGGACGCGTTGCGGATCGCCCAGGAGGAGAAGTCCCGGCCGAACGCCGTGCTGCTCGGGACCCTGGCGGCGGCGTGCCCCTTCCTGCCAGCCGCCGAGCTGCTTGAGGCGCTCACCGAGGAGTTCGCGGGAAAGCACCCGGAGGCGGTCAAGTCGAACACCAAGGCGTTCGAGCGCGGCGGCCGGGAGCAGGTGGAGACGACGATCCGCGGCAAGGTCGCGGGCGACCTGCCGCCGCTGCGGCCGGCGCCCGTGTGGGGCTACTTGACCGCTCCGGCGGGCGGGCGGCTGCCCGTGCCGGGGAACACGGCCTGGAACGATCTGGCGATCTCCCGCACGGGATGGATGCCGGTCCTGGACGCCGCGACCTGCATCCACTGCGGGCTGTGCGACCTCGTCTGCCCCGACCTGTGCCTGGTCTGGGACGCCGGCGACGGCGTCGCGGGGCACGTCCGGCTGCGGGGCGTGGACTACCGCTACTGCAAGGGGTGCCTGCGGTGCGTCGAGTCGTGCCCGACGGGGGCGTTGTCCCGCCAGGCGGAGACGCCCGGCCGGGCGGACGCGCTGCGGGTCCCGCTCTTCCCGGGGCTGGTGCGATGAGCCGGACCCTGAGCGCCGCGAAGGGGCCCCGGCCCGCCCGTCGCGCGCCGGCGACGAACGGCGCCGCGCACGTGGCCCAGACGACCAAGTTCCTCAGCGGAAACGAGGCGGCGGCGCTCGCGGCCCGGGACGTCGGGTACCACGTGATGGGGTACTTTCCGATCACGCCCTCGACCGAGGTGGCGGAGAATCTGGCGCGGATGCAGGCGAACGGAGAACACCGCATCCGGATGATCCCCGCCGACGGCGAACACGGCGCGGCGGGGATCTGCTACGGCGCGGCCCTCGGCGGCGGGCGGGTCCTGAACGCGACCTCCTCCCAGGGGCTGCTCTACTCGCTCGAGCAGCTTCCGGTCCAGTCGGGCACGCGCGTGCCGATGGTCCTCAACGTGGCCGCCCGCGCGGTGTCCGGGCCGCTCGACATCCGGGGCGACCATTCGGACATCTACTTCGCGCTCAACACGGGCTGGATCGTGCTGGCCGCGCGGGACCCTCAGGACGTCTACGACCTCAACCTGGCCGCGGTGCGCATCGGGGAGGATCCCGCGGTGCGGCTGCCGGTGCTCGTGGCCTACGACGGATTCTTCACGAGCCACCAGAAGCGGCGGATCCTGGTCCCGACGGACCGGGCGGCGGTGGCGAAGTTCCTGGGCGCGGCGCCGTCCGACGTCACCGCCCTGAACCCCCGGCAGCCGACCACGTTCGGCCCTTACATGAACGACCCCGACCTCATCAACAACAAGATGCAGCTCTCGCTGGCCTTCGAGGAGGCGCGGCGGGTCATCCCGGAGGTCCTGGCGGGGCTCGCGCGGATCACGGGCCGCTCCATCCCCGTGGTGGACGCCTACCGGATGGAGGACGCGGAGGTCGCGCTCGTGCTGCTCAACTCCGCCGCGGAAACGGCCAAGGACGCCGTGGACCGGCTGCGCGCCAAGGGGCGCAAGGTCGGCGTGGTTTCGCCGAACGTGCTGCGCCCGTTCCCGGGGGACGAGATGCGGCGTCTGCTCGGGCGCGTCAAGGCCGTGCTGATCGGGGACCGGGCCGACTCCTACGGCGCGGCCGGCGGCAACCTCGCGCTGGAAATCCGCGCGGCCCTGCAGGGGTTGCCGGGCAACCGGACGCTCGCGCTCAGCCGGATCTACGGTCTGGGCGGGCGGGATTTCTACACGGCCGACGCGGAGGCGTTCTTCGCGGAGGCGCTGGAAGCCGTGCGCCGCAAGAAGGTGCTCGTGCCCTTCGCCTATTACGGCGCGGAAAAGGGCGACCCGACCAAGGCGCCGCCGCGCGGGCTGCCGGCGCTCTCCGCGGAAGAAGTCACCCGGGGGATGGCGGTCGTGGCGCCCGATGCGGACACGGGCCGGCTGCGCGTCGAGCTCAAGCCGCTGTGGGAGATGACCGCGGTGCCCTCGCGCGTGGCGCCGGGGCACGGAGCCTGCCCGGGATGCGGCATCTTCCCGGTGCTGCACCAGATCTACCGGGTGCTCGAGGGCGACCTCGTGGTGCTCTTCCAGACGGGATGCGCCATGGTCGTGACCACGGGCTACCCCACCACCGCGCATCGTGTCACCTACGTTCACAACCTTTTCCAGAACGGCGCGGCGACGCTGTCCGGTCTGGTCGAGATGTACCACGAGCGAATGGAGCGCGGCGAGGTGCCGCGCTCCACGGACCTGACCTTCCTGATGGTCACGGGCGACGGGGGCATGGACATCGGCATGGGCGCCGCGCTCGGGGCGGCGCACCGCAACCACCGCATGATCATCTTGGAATACGACAAC
>CAYHEI010000166.1:0-6675 GCA_964355385.1 uncultured bacterium
CGGCGTTCTTGCGCGTGGCGTCGTTCGTCAGTCATGGCGCGGCTCGTCGGCCACATGCGAGCGCCCGCTAATTGAGCCCGCGGTCGGGGCTGCTGAGGGGGGCCTGGCTGGTCGCCGCCGGCGGGGTGAGAGCGGTCGAGCCGGGGGGCACGGTCTTCTCGGCGCCGCCCTCCTCGACGGTCATGGCGGCCGCCTCCGCCGTCGCGCCGGCGCCGTCGGCGACGACGACGGCGCTGGCCGCTCCGCTGCCGGGATCCTCCACGCTGGCTCAGGCCCCGGCGGTGTCGTCCACCGCCGCCGCGCCCGCGCCCGCCCCCGCCTCCCTGCCGGCTCGCGTCCCGGTCTCGTCGACGCCGATCGCGCCGCGTGCCGTGGCGGCCTCCGCGACCGCGCACGAGCTGGCGGTCGCTTTCGAGGAGCTGCACAAGCGCGCGAGCATCGTGATGCTGCCCTCCGCCTTCGCGGCGCACGTCAAAGCCCCGACGGGGGAGAACGTGGAGATCTTCTTCTCGTGGTACATCGGTTCGTTCTACTCCCAGTCCGTGCAACGGGACGGGAAGATCATCTCGGGGCCGGACATCCGGGCCATCTTCTCGATGTTCATCGGCGCGGACGCCAAGTGGGCCTTTCTGGGCGAACGGCGGATCAGGCCGGCCTCGGCTTTCGGGTATTACGGCGGGCTCCTGCTCCCGTTCGCGGGCGGGCCCGTGCGCGCGTCCGAGATCGCCAAGAAGGAGGCGCAGAAGAAGCAGGCCGCGGGGACCAAGGCCGGGAAGGCGGAGGAGGAGCTGCTCTCGCAGGTGTTCGTGAACAACCTCTATCTCGCCTTGAGCAAGAACTTCGGGCCGGTGGCCGTCACCGCGGGCGGGATGTACGGCCTCAAGAAGTCCATGCCGCTGTTCTTCCCGGCGCTACGCAGCCCCTTCACCTCCGCGGTGCGCAATCCGCCCTCCCCGACGCCCTGGCTGGCGTTCGGGGGCCTGGACTTCACGTGGCGCGGCCAGCATCTCAAGGTCGAGGTGGCGACGCTCCCGGAGCCGCTCGAGAAGCTCGAAATCGCCTCGCGCCCCTGGCTCGTGCAAACCCACATCGACGGCTTCCTCGGGTTCGACGTCGCCTTTGTGAAGGATCCGATCGGGTACGAGATCATCGGATACTACCTCCTGCCTTTCGTCCGCTGGCCCGACAAGAAGCGGTTGGAGAAGGAAACCGAGCGTCTGCGCGCCCGCCGCACCGGCGCCGTGACGGCCCCGTAGTGGAAGTTCCGGCGTTCTCCGCTTCCTTCGAGCGGCTCCTTGCGGAGCTCGAGAAGATGCCCGGCGTGGGCCGGAAGACCGCGCAGCGCCTGGCCTTCCACGTCTTGCGCCTGACACCGCCCGAGGTGGACGCTCTGGCCGGAGCCATGCAGGACGTGAAACGCAACGTGCGCTCCTGTTCCCGCTGTTTCGCGATCACGGAAGCGGATCCATGCGCGATCTGCACGGACGCCCGCCGCGACGGCGCCGTCCTGTGCGTGGTCGAACAGCCCTCGGACGTGCTCGCGTTCGAGCGGACGGGGGAGTTCAAGGGGCGGTATCACGTCCTGGAAGGCGTGATCTCGCCGATGGACGGGATCGGGCCGGAGGACCTCCGTTTGGGGGCGCTCCTGGAGCGGGTGAAGGACGGCGGAGCGCGGGAAGTGATCGTCGGCACGAATCCGGACCTCGAGGGCGAGGCGACGGCGCTGTACATCGCCAGGCTCCTCAAACCGCTTGGCATCCGGGTCTCCCGGATCGCGCGGGGGGTGCCGGTCGGCGGCGACCTTGAATATGCCGACCAGGTCACGCTGACACGCGCGCTGGAGGGCCGCAAGGAGATTTAGCGCGCACCGGAAGAACGGGGCGACCGGCAGGGAGCCCCGCGGCGGCCGTGGCTGTGCCATGGCCGCCGGCCTTGTTTGCAAAGGCCCGGCCGATCTAATATATGGGCCATGCTTCCGGAGTGGACCCGGTCGAACTGGTTCAAGAACACGATCACCGTGATCGCCACGGCGCTCATCGCGTTCGAGATGGCGCGCCTCGAGGTGGTCCGCCGCGCCAAGCGTGAATTCCACGAGGGCGAGAAGTTCTACCGCTGGTCCCTCGATCCCGCCGCCAAGGCCAAGGAGCTGGCCGCCGCCCGCGACCTGAAGCCGGGCCCCCTCGACCGGCTCCTCGGCGTCCAGCCCATGAGCCAGAACGAGTACGAGCACCTCATGGAGGAGGACATGTACAAGGAGGCGGTCGTGTGGTGGCAGACCGTCGGGGACTTCTACTACCTCCCGCACAGCAAGTGGGTGGACCGGGCCGAGGACCGGATCTGGACGACGGGGCAGGAGGTCGAGGCCCGGGGCTGGAAGCAGGGGATCGCGAAAGGTCGCGAGGATCTCGAACACGCGCTGATGTCCTACAAGGCGATCGCGGACTCCTGGCGTCCGATCAACATGCGCGACCCCGGCCGGCACCTCGAGGAAGCGCGCCGCAAGGTCGCCGAGCTGGAGGCGAAGGGGCTGCAGTGGCCCTGACCGCGCTCGCGGCGCGGCTCGGCGCGGCGGCGCGCGTCGGGGCTTCGGAATCGGTCCTGCGCGGACTGTACCGCCCGATCGCCGGGGATCTGGCGCGGACCGAACGGGTGCTCGCGGCCGTGGCCGAGGAAGGCGGGCACGTGATCCGTCCCATGGCGCGCCATCTGCTCAAGCGTCCCGGCAAGCGCGTCCGCGCCGCGCTGGTGCTCTTCTCCGCCCGGTCGGGCCGGGCCGATCCCGCGCTCGCCGCCGAGCTGGCCGCCGCGGTCGAGATGCTCCACATGGCGAGCCTGGTGCACGACGATATCCTGGACGGGGCTCCGACCCGGCGGAAGCAGCCGTCCCTGCACGCGGCGTGGGGCACGCATCGCGCGGTGCTGATGGGCGACTTCCTCTTCGCGCGAACCTTCTCCCGTCTCGCGCGGCACTTTCCTCTGCCGATCACGTGCTCCTTGCTGTCCGCCGCGCAGGAGTTGTGCGACGGAGAAATCGAGGAGACCGACGTGACCTTCCAGTCGGGCATCACCGAGGAGCGGTACCTCTCCATCATCCGCAAGAAGACGGCGGCGCTCATGGCGGGCGCGTGCGAATCGGGCGCGATCCTCGCGGGGTCGCCCGCCGGGGTGCGCGCCGGGCTGCGGCGCTACGGGGAGGCCTTCGGGATGGCCTTCCAGCTCATCGACGACGCGCTCAACTTCTCGGGCGACGCCGCCGAGGTGGGCAAGCCGGTCGGCAGCGACATCGCGGAGGGCAAATTCACGATGCCCGTGCTCGGGGTGCGCCGCGCGCTGAAGGGCGACGCCCACCGCCGGTTCATGCGTCTGCTGACGCCGCCTTCGCTCTCCAACGGCGGCGCCCGCGCGGTCATCGGCCTGGTGAAGGCCCACGGGGGGGTGGAGCATACGCTGGATCGCGCCGAAACGTACCTGCGGGAAGCGCTTGCGGCCATCCAGCCCGCGCCCGCCGCGGCACGGGATCCCCTGTCCGCCCTGGCCGGGTACGCCCTGCAGCGCCGCACCTAATGCCGTCTTTGGTAGAATGACCGCTCCATGACGACCACGGTGTCACCGGCGCAGACGGATCGGGCCCTCGAGGAGGAAGTCCGGCGGCACGTCGCCGTCACGACCTTCTCGGAGCTCCTGGGCTACGTGGAAGGCGTGGGCAGTTGGGGCCGCCGCTCCTCGATTTGGCCCTTGCAGTTCGGGCTCGCCTGCTGCGCCATCGAGATGATCTGCACGGCGGCCTCCCGGTACGACATCGCGCGGTTCGGCTCCGAGATCTTCCGCGCCTCGCCGCGGCAGGCCGACCTCATGATCGTGTCGGGCACCGTGACCAAGAAGATGATCCCGATGATCGTCCGGCTCTACAACCAGATGTCCGAGCCCAAGTACGTCCTCTCGATGGGGGCGTGCGCGAACGGCGGCGGGCCCTTCAAGGAAGGGTACAACGTGGTGTCCGGCATCGACGAGTTCCTGCCCGTTGATGTGTACGCCCGCGGCTGCCCTCCGACCCCGCAGGCGCTGCTGCACGCCTTCATCGAGCTGCAGAAGAAGATCGACAAGGAGGCCTTCATCGGCGCCTGGAAGCGCCGTCGCCGCGCGGAGATTCCCGTGCCGGCGCTCGGGCCGGACCTCGTGGACCTGCGCCAGTCGTCCGACATCCGCGACGCGCTGGCGAAGGGGGAGCCGCAGCGGCTGAAGCCCCCGAAAGAAGCCCCCGCCCTGAGGCCCGCGGCTACGCTCATCGAGATCGCGGCGCTCGAGGACGCGTCGGCGGGCAAGTCCGTGGGCGTGAAGCTGGCCGAGCGGTTCGGCGCGAACCGGGTGTCCGCGCACGCGAAGAACGCCCTGGTGATCGACCGCGGCGCCTGGCTCGAGGCGGCGCGGGCCTTGAAGGACGAGCATGGCTTCGACTACCTCGCGAACGTCTCCTCCGCCGACTACGCGGACGCCTACGAGGTCGTGTACCACCTGTACAACACCTCGAAGCCGGGGTCCGCGCTCTGCGTGAAGGTCCGCGCCGACAAGACGAACCCCGAGGTGCCGTCGGTGACGCCGGTCTGGGCGGGCGCGAATCTCCAGGAACGCGAGCAGTACGATCTCATGGGCGTGCGGTTCGCGGGGCACCCGAACCCGAAGCGCATCCTCATGTGGGAAGGCTTCGACGGCCATCCGCTCCGAAAAGGCTATTTGGAACCATACTACGAAGAAGCGCGGAAGATGTTCGCCAGCCGGTGGAAGGAAGGGCATCACGTCAGCGCCGAGGACCGGAACCGGTGGGGACGTAACGCCGTCTATCCGGACCGGTTCGATCCTTCCGCCTTCCACGCCGAGACCGTCGCGCCCTCCGCGGCCGACACGGGGTCGCGGCTCCTCGTGAGCATGGGTCCGCAGCACCCCTCCACGCACGGCGTCTTCCAGATGAAGGTGCTGCTCCAGGGCGAGCGGATCGTCGAGCTGGAGCCGGTCCTGGGGTATCTCCACCGGAACCACGAGAAGATCGGCGAGCGCAACACGTACATCATGAACTTCCCGTACACCGATCGCCTCGACTACCTCACCTCGATGGCGAACAACCTCTCCTACGCGGTCGCGGTGGAGCGGCTGTTCACCCCGCAGATGAAGGTGTCGGAGCGCGCCGAGTACATCCGGGTCATCATGGCCGAGCTGACGCGCGTGGTGAACCACTTCTGGGCGGCGAGCTTCCTGATCCAGGACCTCGGCGCGTTCGCCACCCCGATGATGTACGCCATCGAGGAGCGGGAGCTCATCCTGGACCTGTTCGAGCTGGTCGCGGGCTCGCGCATGATGTGCAACTACATGCGGTTCTCGGGGGTGAGCGCCGACCTGCCTCCGGACTTCCTGCCGGCGGCGGGCCGCCTCGTGCGGGAGCGGCTGCCGAGCGCCATCGAGGCGTTCGACCGCTACGTCACGAAGAACGAAATCGTGAAGTCGCGCTGCCAGGGGATCGGCGTCCTGCCCCGGGACAAGGCCGTCAATTTCAGCGCCTCCGGCCCGGTGCTGCGCGGCTCGGGCATCCCCTACGACATCCGCAAGGCCGAGCCGTATTCCATCTACGACCGCTTCCAGTTCGACGTGGTGACGTACCCGGGCGGGGATGTGTACGACCGCTACCGGGTGCGGATCGGGGAGATGTGGCAGTCGCTGCGCATCCTGGATCAGGCGCTCAAACAGCTGCCCGACGCCGGACCGGACTTCGACAAGAAGCAGCCGTATCTGCTGCGCCCGCCCGAGGGCGAGGTCTACAGCCGCTGCGAGAACCCCAAGGGGGAGCTGGGCTTCCACATCGTGTCGGACGGCAACGTCACGCCCTACCGGTACCACGTTCGCGCGCCCAGCTTCGTCAACCTGACCGCGCTGGAGGAGATGTCCCGCGGCCACATGGTGGCGGACGTCGTCGCCATTCTGGGCTCCATCGACATCGTGCTGGGCGAGGCGGATAGGTGACCCTCTTCGGCGTCTCCATCGTCAAGGGCATGCTCATCACCTTCGGGCACTTCGTGACCTCCTACGTCGAGGGGACGAAGCGGCGGCTGGGCATGGCGAAGAACGGCACCCACGGCGCCGACGCGAAGGGCGTGTTCACGATCCAGTACCCCGAGGTGCACGCGCCCGTGCAGGAGCGCTTCCGGGTCCTGCCCGTCCTGATCTACGAGGAGTCCTCCGGCGACATCCGCTGCACCTCGTGCGGGATCTGCGCGAAGGTGTGCCCGACGCAGTGCATCTGGATCGTGCAGGCCAAGGGCGACGACGGGAAGATCAAGAACAAGCCCGAGGAGTTCTCCATCGAGACCAACGTGTGCATGAACTGCGGCCTGTGCGCGGAGTACTGCCCGTTCGACGCGATCAAGATGGACCAGCGACTCGAGCTGTCGGACTACGTGCGCAAGCCCCGGGAGGTGCACACCATGCAGGATCTCCTGGTCTCGACCGACTACTTCGCACGCACGCATCCAATCGCGTGGGCCGCCGAGGAGGCCAAGCGCGCCAAGACGGCCGCGCCGAAGCCGGCCGCGCCCGCGGCCTCCGTGGCTCCTTCCGCCCCAGCCGCCTGACGCCTTCTCTCGTCCCGCCGACGCTCGCTGGACGGCACGTCCGGTTGGAGCCGTTGTC